>CAIWAJ010000085.1:0-1640 GCA_903910565.1 uncultured Rhodospirillales bacterium | reverse complement strand
GTTGCCCTTGGACTTGCTGATCTTCTGCGCCTGCTCGTCGAGGAACAGCTCATAGGTGAAGCCGGTCGGCGGCTCGGAGCCGAGGATGCGGCAGATGCGGCCGGAGAGGCGCACGCTGTCGATGAGGTCCTTGCCGGACATCTCGTAATCGACGCCGAGCGCATGCCAACGCATCGCCCAATCCGCCTTCCACTGCATCTTGGCGCTACCGCCGGTCACCGGCGTCTCGAAGCCCTCGCCGGTTTCCGGGTCGCGCCACATCACCGTGGCCGCCACCGGGTCCACCTTCTCCATCGGCACCTGCATGACGATGCCGGTTTTCGGGTGGATCGGCAGCACCGGCGAATACGTCGCCTGCCGCTCGGCGCCGAGCGTAGGCAGGATCACCGCCACCACCTCGTCATGGCATTCCAGCATGCGGCGAAGTGCGGCATCGAAGCGCCCTGAGGCGTAGTACTCGGTGGAGGAGGCGAATTCGTAGTCGAAGCCGAAACTGTCGAGGAAGGCGCGCAGGCGGGCGTTGTTGTGCGCGCCGAAGCTGTCATGCGTGCCGAACGGGTCCGGGATGCGGGTCAGCGGGCGGCCGAGGAAGCCCGTGAGCATCTCCGTGTTCGGCACGTTGTCCGGCACCTTGCGCAGCCCGTCCATGTCGTCGCTGAAGGCGAGCAGGCGCGAGGGCAGGCCGGTCAACTCGGTGAAGGCCCGGCGCACCCAGGACGTGCGCGCGACCTCGCCGAACGTGCCGATATGCGGCAGGCCGGAGGGGCCGTAGCCGGTTTCGAACAGCGCGTGCGTTTTCCCGGAGGCGGCCAAACGCTGGACCACCTTCTGGGCCTCCTCGAAAGGCCATGACTTCGGAAGTGCCGGGGTATCGGCCATTGCACGCACTCTTCGGGTTGAAACGGGAGCGTCGTTATAGAGCGAACCGGCCCGCTGTCGATGCCCAGACCCGGCGGGACCCAGGCGTTGCCGCCAGGGCCGGGGATGGTAGACTGGCCGCCAGGACTTCCAAGGACGCGGCCCCATGAACCTGATCGTCGGCATCCCCGCCTGCTCGCGCGAAATCAACGGCATGCTCCAGCACGCCACCCCCGCCCGCTACGGCGCGGCGCTGATGGGCGGCGCTGGTGCGCTGCCGATCCTGCTCCCCCCCGTCGGCGAGGGCCTCATTGCACTGGTCGACCGGCTGGACGGGCTGTTGCTCTCCGGCAGCCCGAGCAACATCGAACCGCGCAACTACGGCGTCGACGAGGACCTCACCCCCGGCCTGCACGACGCCCATCGCGACGCCACCACCCTGCCCCTGATCCGCGCCGCTTTGGCCCGCGGCATCCCGGTGCTGGCGATCTGCCGCGGCATCCAGGAACTCAACGTCGCCCTCGGCGGCAGCCTGATCCAGAAGGTGCAGGAGGTGCCGGGCCGCCAGGACCATCGGGCGTCCTCCACCCCGCTCGACATGAGCAAGCCGATCGACTGGGACCATCTCTACCGCCACAAGCACCGCGTGCGCCTCAGCGGCCACATGGCCCGCCTGGTCGGCGACAGCGAGATCAAGGTGAACTCCCTGCACCAGCAGTCGATCGACCGGCCCGGCGAGGGCATCGTCGTCGAAGGGCTGGCGGAGGACGGCACCATCGAGG
>CAIWAJ010000084.1:0-1584 GCA_903910565.1 uncultured Rhodospirillales bacterium | reverse complement strand
CGATGTGGAAATGCAGCACGTCGAACTGGTCAGCCTGGCGGCGCACCAGCTCGACCATGCGGGCATAGGGGGCGTTGTTGTATTCGAAATTGCGCGCGAAACGCTCGCCCTGGGCACGCATCGGCACCAGCTTGGCCGAGGTCCGGCTGTCGCCGGTGGCGAACAGGGTGACGTCGTGGCCCATGCCGACCAGTTCCTCGGTCAGCCAATGGACCACGCGCTCGGTGCCGCCGTAGCGGAGCGGCGGCACGGATTCGAAGAGCGGGGCGATTTGGGCGATGCGCATGGATGCTGGCTACGCCTGAGTTGTGGCGGCGGTCAACGTTGCGCCACCAGGGCCAGCACGCGCCGTATCGCCTCGGCCCGCGCCGCGTCGTCACCGCCGACATGAACGCTGTGGTCGGCGTTCTGGCTGGTGGGGATGTTCTGCATCACCCGAATTGGCACCGGGGCGTCGAAATCATGATAGGCGCCGGGGAAGCCGGTGAGGCTGACCCCCGGCGCGCGGGAGGCCAACTCTCGGCAGGGGGCGATCGGCGTCCAGTCATCCGCCTCGCCATGGAGGATGGCGAGGGGCGCGGCGGGCGCCCGGGTCGTGCTCGCCGCAAAGCCGCGGCAGCCCGGGTAGAAGGCGATGAAGCGGCGGATCAGCCCGGCCGGCAAATCCGCCCGCCCCGCGCTGGCGGTGGCCAGCACCGTCGAGCCGCCATCGGACCAGCCGAGCATCACCACGCCCGCCTTCGCACTCGGCTCGGTCGCGGCGAGATACTGCGCGGCAGCGATGGCATCCTGCCGGCGTAGACCGGAGGCGGTGGCCACCCGCTTCGTCTCACGGCACTGCGAGCCGAGCCCGCGCGACGCGAAGCTGTTGGGAAACAAGACGACATGCCCCGCATCGGTGAGGATCTTGCGCCACATCGCATCGCGGGACGGGAAGGGGCCACCGCAACCATGCAGCGCCACCACCGCCGGGCCGCGCGGCTCACCTTCGGGTCGAAACACCTCCCCCTGCAGGGTGATCCCCTCCGGCCCCGGGAAGTACACCGGCTCCGCCCGCGCCGCACCCGCCGCCAGCAGCACCAAGATCATCAGCACATTACGCATGTTTGACCCACGTCATTCCCGCGTCACCAAGATTGCGCCATGATGATGGACAATACCACGCCCTCCTCCTGCAGACAGGCAATCCGTGACCGTCTCCATGACACGCTTCCAGGCCCGCCCGCTGGCGTTCCTGTTCCACTACGTGAACCGTCATCGCACCGGCCATGTCATCATCCTCACCGCCGTGGTGCTGGCGGTGGTGTGCTCGGTGCTGACCCAGTACGGGCTGAAGGCGCTGATCGACGTGGTTTCGCGCGGCCGCGAGGCGCCGGGGGTGGTTGAGGCCTCCTGGCGCGCCTTCGCGGTTCTCTGCGGGCTGATCGCGGCGGATAACTTCCTTTGGCGCATCGCCGGCTTTACGGTGGCCCGGGTGTTCGTGCGCGTCACCGGCGATGTGCGGGCGGATTTGTTCCTCCACCTCACCGGCCATTCGCCGAGCTACTTCTCCGAACGCCTGCCCGGCACCATGGCCAGCCGCAT
>CAIWAJ010000083.1:0-3103 GCA_903910565.1 uncultured Rhodospirillales bacterium | reverse complement strand
GTGCACGCGCTGCGCACCCGCTTCCCCCGCGCCCGCTTCGTGTGGCTGATGGGGGCCGATAATCTCGAGCAACTGCCGCGCTGGCGGTGCTGGCGGGAGATCGTCGCGACGATGCCGTTTGCCGTTGTGCCGCGTCCGACCTACAATCACCGTGCCTTGGCCGGATTGGCCGCCCATCGGCTGGCCGGTGCCCGGCTGTCCGCCCACAAGGCGCCCGCCCTCGCCGACTACACCCCTCCCGCCTGGGTGTTCCTGCCCGCGCCACAACACAAGGCGTCCGCGTCCGCTATTCGCGCCGCCCTTTCCGGAGTCTAGGACCATCGCCAGAAAACCGCCTGCTCCCCCCACGGAGACCAGCAGCAAGACGCGCTCCCGCAGCGCCGTGGCCGGCAAGATCCCCGCCCCCCCGGGCACGCAGCGCAAGAAGGCCACCGTCGCCGGCCCCGCGCGCAAGCGCGCACGCGGCGCCCCGCTGCCGTCCGAACGGCTGGATGAACTGCAGAAAATCATCGTCGCCTGCCTCGAGGACGACAAGGCCGAGAATGTGATCGCGCTCGATCTCGCCGGCCGAGCCTCCTTCACCGATCGCATGGTGATCGCTACCGGCCTGGCCGACCGCCAGATCGCCGCCATGGCCACCCATCTCGACGAGAAACTCTCCGCCGCCGGCCTCAAGCGCATCCAGATCGAAGGTGCCGGTGGCTCGGACTGGGTGCTGATCGACGCCGGCGACATCGTCATCCACCTCTTCAAGCCCGAAGCCCGCGAGATGTACGGGCTCGAACGGATGTGGGGCAGCGATCTCGACGAAGCGGCCGAAGACCCGCAGCCTGGCCCTGGCTGAGCACCTCCTGGCCGCGGTCGGCAAAATCGGCCGCGGCCCCGAAGCCGACCTGTTCGCCCGCTACAACGCCCGGCTCCGCCCGCCGCTGACCGTGCGCGAAGTCCCCGACGGCACCGGCAGCGCGGTCGAGATCAAACGGCGGGAGGCGGCAGGTCTGTTGGCCGCGATTTCCGCCACTGCGATCGTGGTGGCGCTCGATCTGGGTGGAAGAACGCCGACCAGCGAAGCCCTGTCCGTCCAACTCGCAAGCTGGCGAGAGGCGGCGCGACCGATCTGCTTCGTGATCGGCGGCGCCGAGGGGCTGGACGCCAGCGTGCTTGCGCGCGCCGACCACACGCTGTCACTGGGGACGCTGACCTGGCCGCATATGTTGGTACGGGTGATGCTCGCCGAGCAGCTTTATCGGGCGCAGGCGATCGCCGCTGGGCACCCGTACCATCGCGCCGGGAGGCCGTGAGGAAGCAGCTCTTCTAAAAAAAGACCGCTTGCTTGCCGTTCATACCGCCGCGTCGGCCTCGGCAGCCGCCTGATCGAACACCGCTTCGAGCCAGGGATTGGCGCCGCGGGTTCCGGCGACCACGGCGCGGGCCCAGGCAACGTATTCGCGCTTGCGCTCGGGGGGCCAATTGGCGGGGGGCGAGGCCTTCATGGCACGCAGATTGCTGGTTTTGTCGGCGAGTTTGAGGATCTTGGCGCGATCGGATGTCTTCGGGGCGTGGGCGATTTGCAGTCGCTTGCGCTCGGCCTTGGGGAGGGATTTGTCGTCGGTGACCGCGGCGACCAGGGCCGCGACGTCGGGTCCGAAGCGGTCGGTGATTTCGGCCTCGGTGATCCCGCAATCCTCGATGGTGTCATGCAGGAGGGCGGCTATGGCGAGATTGGGGTCGAGGCCAGCAGTGGCTTCGGTGACGAGGTGGGCGACTTCGAGGAGGTGGTTGATATAGGGCTCCTGTGCCGCGCCCTTGCGGCGTTGGTCGGTATGCCAGCGGGCGGCCTGGTCGGCGGCGGCGAGCATGCGGAGAAGGTCGCTCATTGTCCGATCCTTAAGAGTCGTGGGCCTTCCGCGCGTAGCCAGGCGTTGGCGGCCTCGGTGTGGGGGGTGAGGGTGGCGACGAGGGCCCAGAACTCGCGTCCGTGGTTCATGTGGCGGAGATGGGCGACCTCGTGGGCGGCGACGTAGTCCTGCACGTGGCGTGGCGCCAAGACGAGGCGCCAGGAGAAGGAGAGGCTGCGATCCGCGGCGCAGCTGCCCCAGCGGCTTTTGGTGTCTTTCACGCTGACCCGCCTGGGATGCAGGCCGGCCATCGCCGCCTTGGCCATGGCGAGCGCGGCGAGTTCGCGGCGGGCCTCGGCGCGCAGGAAGTCGGCGACGCGGCGGGGGAGGAAGGCGGGATCGCCGCCGACCAGGATGGTGGTGCCAACCAGCCGGGCCGGGCCGGGGGCGCCGGTGTGGCGGATGCTGTGCTCGATGCCGTGCAGCGGGATGCTGGCGCCGTCGGCGAAGGGGATGGGGCCTGGCAGGGCGGCGAGGCGTTCGGCGACCCAGCCGGCGTGGTCCATTAGCAACGCGAGCCCGGCCTTGCGCGAGGTGCGGCCGGGCAAGGTGACGATGACGGCGCCACCGCGCGGGTCGATCCGCAGCGAAAGGCGGCGGGCGCGGGCGCTGCGCCGCCACTCGACCTCGGCGGGGCCGTGGGGGAGACGGATGATCTCGGTGGTGCTGGGTTCGGGCTGCCGTTTCGCGATGGGCGGTTTGGGCGCGGGCGGTGTGGGGGCAGACGCGCGCGGGGCCGGGGAGAGAGTCTCCCGGATCAGGCCCCAGAGCGACATCTGCCCCCGGATCATGCCGCCTTGGCGAGGCTGAGGCCACAAGCGTCGAAGGCGGCGTAGAGCTTGGTCGCCGCCTCGGCGGAGAGGCGCATATGCGGCGGGCGCATGTGCTGCCAGGCGGGATTGCCGGTGTGGCGGGCGATCAGGGCCTTGAGGCCGGGGATCAGCGGGGCGGAGACGACAGCCTTGCGGATGGCCGAGAGGGTGAGCTGGGCTTCAGCGCCGCGGGCGTTGTTCCAGTTGGCGTAGACCACCGCGCTCATCGCGCTGCCGACATTGGCGGCAGCCGTGATGCAGCCGGCGCCGCCGGCGTTCAGCAGGTCATGCAGCGCGCCATCGTCGCCGCAGAACACCTCGAACCCGTCCTTGGCGTAGTGGTCGGCGTAGGCGCGGGTGTTGGCGAAATCGCCGGAGCTGTCCTTGATGCCC
>CAIWAJ010000082.1:0-2322 GCA_903910565.1 uncultured Rhodospirillales bacterium | reverse complement strand
GTCGAATTCCAGTTCGCAGTGGCCGCCGTGTTCTTCGGGGCCCATGATGTCGATACGCCGGCGGATTTTCCAGCCGGGGGTATCGGCGTGGAAGAGGAAGGCGGTGAGGCCGCGGCGCTCGTCGTCGGAGGTGCGGGCCATCAGGATGAAGTGCTTGGCCGCCTCGGCGCCGGTGATGAACCATTTGCGGCCGTGGATTTTCCAGCCGGTATTGGTGCGGGTGGCGGTGGTGTAGGTCAGCGAGGGGTCGGAGCCGCAGCCTTCGCCGTCCTCGTCCATCGGCTCGGTCATGATGAAGCCGGACTGCACCTTGCCGTCGATGATCGGCTGCAGCCATTTCTCCTTCTGCGCCGGCGTCGCCACCTGGTTCAGCACGCGCATATTGCCGTCATCGGGCGCGGCGGCGAGGAAGACGACGGGGCCGAAGATGGAGCGGTTCATCTCCTCATAGCAGGGCACGATGCCGGCCATGTTGATGCCCATCCCGCCGCGCTCCTTCGGCAGGTTGAGCGCCCAGATGCCGGCGGCGCGGGCCTCGGCGCGCAGCGTCTGGAGGAGATCCATGCGGATGTTTTCGTGCGCGTCGTAATTGGCCCGATCGGCTTCGAGCGGGATCAGCCGCTCATTGACGAAGGCGCGAATACGGCCGCACAGGGCCTCGATCTCAGGCGAAAGGGCGAAATCCACGATAAAGGCTCCGGGCTGCTGACGTTTCCGCCCCCATTCTCGCGCGCCCCGCGCCGAAGCGCCAGACGTTGTCGCTGCCTGGCCGCCTGGGTAAGGTCACGCAGGACAAACGAAAGGGCGAACCATGCTGCGCACCCTCCTCCGCCCCATCGCCTGGCTGCACCGCTGGCTGGAGGAGCGCGTCGGCATGCCCTACCGGCTGCTGATCACCGTCGGATTGCTGATCTCCATGGTCCATACAATCTCCGGCCTGGCCACCGGCGGCTGGCACTCCTCCGGCATCCTGTCGCTCATCCTGCAGGCCGCGCTCTTCCTCGATACCGCCTCCTCGCTTGAACAACGCTTCGAGCGGCGGGATGCGCGCAGGAAGCAAGGAAGCGCTTCTTTTTGAAAAAAGAAGCAAAAACTTTTCATTCGTTTGCCTCGGTGTTTCCCTGGGCTACTCCGAACCAGTGGATAAAAGTTTTTTGGTTCTTTTTTTCAAAAAAGAACACGCTTTCTTTTTCTGTGCAGGCGCAATCATGATCGACGGCAAACCCGAAATCTACCTCGCCGGCCCCGAGGTCTTCCTGCCCGATCCGCTCGCCCGCGCCGCCGAGCTGAAGGCGATCTGCGACCGCCTCGGCGCCATCGGCCGCTTCCCGATGGACAACCAGGCCAACGTCGCCCACCCCGACCCCGACGTGATGGCCGCCAATATCTGCGCCGCCGACGAGGCGCTGGTGGCGGCGTGCGATGCCATCGTCGCCAACATGACGCCGTTTCGCGGCCCCTCGATGGACGCCGGCACCTGCTACGAGATGGGGCTCGCCAAGGGCCTCGGCAAACTCGTGGTCGGCTGGACCGCCGACCCCCGCCGCTGGCAGGACAAGGTGGCGCTGGTCTCGCCGCTGGTGCCCGATGGCGACTGGTTTCGCGATGCGGATGGCAATTTGTGCCGGGATTTCGGGTTGATCGACAACCTCATGATGGTCAAGGGCGCCCACGCCGTGTTCCGCTCCTTCGAGGCGGCGATCGGCTACGTCGTCGCGCAATGCCGGGGGAGGGGGTAGGGAAGGGTGTTCTTTTTGTGAACAAAAAGAACCAAAAAAACTTTTTGGTCGTTTGGCGCTTCGGCCTCTTTGTCGCCAATTCGGTCCTATCGACACTCAGGGGGTGTAATTTTACCGCGTCAAGAGCAAATAATCCAAGAAATTAGATAAAACTTCCTTGACCGTGGCCGTTATTCAGCCTAATATCGTCGTCATGAACAACGCGCCGACATCCCCCGAGCCCACCCAAGGCGAGCCGCATCCCGCGCTCCGCCTGGCCGAGGCCGTGTGCGCGCTGCTCGCCGCCATCGCCGGCCCGCCCTGGTTCTGGCGCTTCCTCCCCGGCGGCCGCGCCCTGCGGGAAGGGCTGCAACGCCTCTCCCGCGATTTCGCCGCCCTCATGCACCGCATCGCCACAGCCCCGCCCGCCCCCCAGATCATCGCCACTCCCAGCACCGCCACTCCCAGCACCGCCAAGCCGCGCCGGCACCCCCGCACGGCGACAGGCGAACTGCGCCCGCGCCGCGCCCCGCGCACCCGCCACCCGCGCCGCACCCCCGCCGTCATCATACCCGCGCCTCGCCCGGCCCTCGCGCATCCGCCG
>CAIWAJ010000081.1:0-3321 GCA_903910565.1 uncultured Rhodospirillales bacterium | reverse complement strand
GGGCGGATGCGCGCGGAAGCCGTGATCGACGAAACCCGCCGCAGCTTCAGCCTCGATCTCACCGGGCTCGAAATCCCCACCGCGTCGCTGATCACCGATCCAGCTGCCTTCATCGCGCTGCGCGATGCAGCCCTCTTGCTCTCCGTGGCCGAGGCGGCCGGCGGCATCGCGGGCGTGCTGGACGTGACGGTGGATTACCTCAACAACCGCACCGCCTTCGGCCGCAAAATTGGCAGCTACCAGTCCCTCAAGCACGCCTGCGCCGATATTCTGGTCGGGCTGGAGCGTAGCCGCTCCCACCTCTATCACGCGGCCACCCTGTGCGGTGCCAACGAGGATGCCGAAGTGGCGCTGCGCATGGCCAAGGCCGAGACGTCGGACGTTTTCGCCAACGCCGGGGACCGCGCCGTGCAATTCCACGGCGGCTTCGGCTTCACCTGGGATTGCGACGCCCAACTCTACCTCCGCCGCGCCTTGTGGCTGCAATACAGCTTCGGCGACGCCGCCCATCACCGGCGCAAACTGGCCGATCTGCTGCTGGGGGATTGAACCCGGCGGCGGTATGGCCGACCATCCCGTTGCAACAAGAAACGGCAACGAGGAGACGTAAAATGGCAGGCATTCTGGCGGGCAAAGCGGCCCTGGTGACGGGCGGTGCCTCGGGCATCGGGCAGGCGACGGCGCTGATCATGGCGCGCGAGGGCGCCCGCGTCGCGGTGGCCGACCGCACCGAGGACAGCGCGGCCGCGACGGTCGCGATGATCAACAGCGCCGGCGGCCAGGCGATCGCCATCGGCGGGGATGTCGCCAATGAGGCCGATGTCGCGGCGATGGTGGCGCGCACGGTGGCCGCCTTCGGCCGCATCGATTGCGGCTTCAACAACGCCGGCATCGGCAGCCGCCCCGGCGATGTCCGCACCCGCACGCATGAGATGAGCCAGGAGAAATTCGACAACATGCTCGCGATCAACCTGCGCGGCGTGTTCCTCTGCATGAAGCACGAAATCATCGCCATGCTGCAATCCGGCGGCGGCGCCATCGTCAACACCGCCTCGGTCGCCGGCCTCATCGGCCTGCCGACCTCCGCCCACTACGTCGCGTCCAAGCACGGCGTGGTTGGCCTCACCAAGACGGCGGCGATGGAGTATGCGCAGGACAATATCCGCGTGAACTGCGTCAACCCCGGCTACATAAAAACCCCGATGACCGACCCGTTCATGGCCGAGCGCTTTGACGCGCTGATGACCAAGGTGCCGATGCACCGCCTCGGCACCGCCGACGAAATCGCCGAGGCCGTCGTGTGGATGCTCTCCGACAAGGCGTCCTTCATGACCGGCGCCTCCCACGTCATCGACGGGGGATACTACGCGGCCTGATTACCGCGCGGGCAGTTCCACTGCCCGCGCCTGAGCTTCCAGCGCGAGACGGCAAACCGTGATGACGTGCGATTGCGGCATCGCGGTTTCCGTCCGGTCCCGCACATCGGCGGCGAAGGCGCGGAAATAGGTCAGCGGACGGCCCTCGCAGGCGATATGCCGCGTGCCCTTGCCGTCGGACATGAAGAGGTGGTCGGTGCCCTTCCGCCCCTCGATGTCCAGATATTTGCGCAGCTCGATGGTCCCCTCGGTGCCCAGGATGGTCAGCCGCCCATCGCCCCAGGTCGGCAACCCGTCCGGGGTGAACCAGTCAACGCGGATATACCCGCTGGCTCGCTCGCTTTTCAGCACCACCTCACCGAAATCCTCAAACCCGCCGCCAACCGCGTATTTGCCGACCGAGGCGTAGGACACCTCCGGCGCCTCGCTGCCGGTGAACACGATGAACTGGTCGATCTGGTGGCTCGCGATATCCACGAGAATGCCGCCATAGGTGCTGGCATCCCAGAACCAGCCAGGCCGCAGCTTCCGGTTCAGCCGGTGCGGCCCGAGCCCCACCGTCTGGATCACGCGGCCGATCGCCCCCTGGCGCACCAGGTCCAGCGCCACCTCGGTGCTCGGCGTCTGGAAGCGCTCGGAGAAACACACCGAGAAAATCCGCCCTGTCTCGGCGATCGCGCGTTCGACGTCGGCGAGCTGGGCGAAATCGGTGATGCCGGGCTTGTCCACCAGCACATCCTTGCCCCGCCGCATCGCCGCAATTGCCAGCGGCGCCCGCTCGGAGGGGATGGCGGCGGTGACGATCACCTGGATCGAGGGATCATCCAGCAGCCGCTCCTTCTCGGCGACCGCCGGGAGGTGCGGAAAGCGCTTCTGAAAGCCCTCCAGCACGCCAAGATCGGTCGTCACCGGCCAATACCCGGCGCATTCCATGCCGGCCTCGATGAGGTAGGCGGTGAGTTCATAGACGTGGCGATGATCGAGCCCGATGACGGCGAAGCGCGTGGCCATTATCCTTTTTCCTTCTTATCAGTTCGTCGCCAAACAGCCAGAGAAACTTGTCGGTCTCAGTGATGCTGAGGCCATTCAGTCCGAACGTTGTTTTGAAATTGGCCAAAACACATAGGAATTGGTCGTACCTATAAAGGTCGGAGTTGGCGTATGTTGGCGTGCCAAAATTATTCCGAGAGTGCGAAAGCACAGCACTTACGCGGCTGTCGAAAATAGGAAAGGCGGTTATGTTTGAATTATAGCAATATTTTGTCGCAAAGGAGTAATTGCCATGATTTGAAGCATGTGATCCAGCAATCTCTGCGACGATATCTAGGCATCCCATGTGAAGTCTTGCGTCAATATCGCGAACTCCTAGTATCCTCTCTGCACTTTTATGCAGGTCATAAATGTGCGTGTGATAGACACTATTAATCAAACCAACCTTCGTCAAAATATGGTTGATATCGATGTTTTGTGGAAAAATGTCCCGAAAGAGCCACGCTACGGCTTTAGCCTCAGCGTCGAATCTTGGATTATTATCCCATATTTGAATGTAGCCCTGGGCCATCGCGAGATCGGGTCGAATCTCTGTCGAATCTCCCATCTGTGACGCACTCCTCAAGCCGAGATATGCGTCAGCCCGCCCATATAGCGCCCCAGCACCTGCGGGATCAGGATCGAGCCATCCGCCTGCTGATAGTTCTCCATCACTGCGATCAGCGCGCGGCCGACGGCGATGCCGGAGCCGTTCATGGTGTGCACCTGGCTCACCGTCTTGCCGTCAGCCGCCCGGAAGCGCGCGTTCATGCGGCGGGCCTGGAAGGCGCGCATGTTGGAGCAGGAGGAGATCTCGCGATACATCCCCTGGCCCGGCAGCCACAATTCGAGATCGAAGGTCCGCGCCGCGCCGAAGCCGGTATCGCCGGCGCAGAGCAGCATGCGGCGATAGGGC
>CAIWAJ010000080.1:0-5088 GCA_903910565.1 uncultured Rhodospirillales bacterium | reverse complement strand
TGATGGCCGCCACCGTCATCATCACCGCGCCGCTGATCCTGTTTTTCCTCTTCGCCCAGCGCCTGTTCATCGAAGGCATGACGATGACCGGGCTCAAGGGCTGACCCTTTCCACCACGGAGACCCACCATGAAACGCCGCCTCGTCCTCGCCTCCGCGCTGCTGTCCGGGCTCGCCTTGCCAGCCGCCGCCGAAACCACCGAAATCCTCGTCCACTATCCGATGCCGGCCTTCTTCAAGTCGGTGATGGACCAGATCTCCGGCGAATACATGCGCCTGCATCCCGAGGTGAAAATCAGCTTCACGTCGCCTTCGCCGACCTATGAGGACGGGCTGCAACTCATGCTCCGCCAGGCCGGCACCGCCGAGATGCCCGATGTCAGCTTCATCGGCCTCAACCGCCTCCGCGTGCTCGCCGAGCGCAACATCGGCACCGACCTCACCCCCTTCATCAAGGCCGACGCCAATTTCGCCAATGAGGGCTTCACCGAGGGGCTGCTCAACCTCGCCCGCTTCGGCGGCAAGCAGATGGGCCTCGCCTTCGCCACCTCCAACCCGATTTTCTATTACAACGCCGATCTCGTCCGCAAAGCCGGCGGCGACCCCGAGAACATGCCGAAGACCTGGGACGAGGTGTTCAAGCTCTCGGCCAAGATCCAGGCGCTCGGCGACGGCGTCACCGGCATGTCCTTCCGCTGGCAGGGCGATGACTGGATGTTCTCCGCCCTCCTGTTCGGCCATGGCGGCACCATGCTGACGCCGGACGAGAAGAAGGTGGCATTCAACGGCCCCGAGGGCCTCGCCGCCCTCAAACTGCTCGACCGCATGGTGAAGGAGGGCAAGATGCCCGCCCTCTCCGCCGATGCCGCCCAGCAGGGCTTCACCGCCGGCAAGATCGGCCTGACCTTCTGGACCACCGGGGCGCTGCGCCAGATGATCAACGGCGTCGGCACCAAGTTCGAGCTGCGCACCACCGCGATGCCGGTGATCGACCCCGCCAAAGGCCACCTGCCCACCGGCGGCAACGCGGCGGTGATGTTCACCACCGACGCCCGCAAGCAGCAGGCGGTCTACCAGTTCCTCAAATTCGCCTCCGGCCCCTATGGCGCCTCGGTGGTCGTCCCCGGCACCGGCTACGTGCCCAACAACGCCCTCGCGCCCAAGGACGACCGCTACCTCGGCAAATTCTACGCCGAGAACCCGCTGTTCCGCGCCGGCCTCAACCAGATGAACCTGATGATCCCCTGGTACTCCTTTCCCGGCAGCAACGGCGTCAAGGTCACGCAGACCATGGTCGACAACCTCGCGCTCCTCGTCGAGCAGAAGACCACCCCGGAGGAGACCCTGAAGACCATGGCGGCCGAGGTGCAGAAACTGCTGCCGCGCTAGGCGACAGCTCCGCCCCGTCCGCGGGGCGGCGTGACGCAGGGCCGCATAGTCGCTATGGACAGTGAAAACTGCACCCATACGAGGTCTCGCCATGTCGCCTTCCGGCGGCTCTCTCCCGCTCACCGCGCTGCGCGCCTTAGAGGCCGCGGCGCGGCTTGAGAGCTTCAAGGACGCCGCGGCCGAGCTCGGCGTCTCCGCCACCACGGTCTCCAACCTCATCCGCCGCCTCGAGCGCGACTGGGGCTGCCTGCTTTTCCTCCGCCGCACCCGCCAGGTCATCCTCACCGACACCGGCCTGTCGCTCAGCCAGGTGGTGCGCCGCTCCTTCGATGCGATCGGCCAGGAAATCGAGCAGCACGTCACCGCCTCGCGCCGCTCGGTGGCCATCGCGGTGGGGCCGATCCTCGGCGCCCGCTGGCTCGCCCCCCGGCTCGGCCGCTTCCGCACCGCCTTCCCGCACCTCACCCTCACCCTGCAACATCGCAGCCGCATCACCAGCGCGACCGACATGGCCACCCCGATCGCGGTCGATTGGGGCCATGGCGAGTGGCCAGGGCTGGAAGCCGAGCCGCTTTTCCCGATCCGCTACGCCCCGGTGGCCAGCCCGGCCCTGGCCGGCAGCCTGAAATCCCCGGCCGACCTCGCCGGCCTGCCGGTGCTCCACCAGCAGGACCGCTCGGAATGGGCGGCCTGGCTCACGCTCGCCGGCGTCCCGCGGCTGCGCTTCGGGGGGGAAGTCATCATGACGGACAGCAACATGATCATCCATGCGGCCCTGGCGAGCCAGGGCGTGGCGCTCGGCATTTTCCCCTTCATCGCCGACGAGCTGGCCGCTGGCCGGCTGGTGCGGCCCTTCGCGCAGGCCCTGGCGCCCTCGCGCTCCTATCACCTGGTCACCCGGCCCGGCGCCCGCAGCCGGCCGGAAATCGCCGCCGTCTGCGACTGGATGATCGCCGAAGCCCGCGATTTCGTTGCCGCCCACGCCGAGCTCGCGGCATGAGCGGCGCCAGCAAGCTGGTCGACGAGGGCGGCCGTATCCGCGTCTCCCTCCCGGAGGCGGACACGGCGGTCCGCGGCATCCTCCGCGCCGCCGGCTGCGACGCCACGGTCGCGGCGGAGGTGGCGGCCCACCTGGTGGATGCCAGCGCGAGCGGGGTCGAATCGCACGGCATCATGCGCGTGCTGCAATACGCCGCCCAGTTCCGCGACGGCTACATGCGCCCGCGCGCCGAAATCACCCTCTCCACCACCGCCTGCGGCGCCATCGAGGTGGATGGCGGCGGCGGCATCGGCATCCCCGCGATGCGCCGCGCGGTGGAACATGCGGCCACCACCGCCAAGACCAACGGCATCGCCGCGGTCGGCCTGCGCAATGTCGGCCATACCGGCCGCCTCGGCGCCTTCGCCGAAGCGGCGGCCGAGGCCGGTTGCCTGGTCCTGATCGTCGGCGGCGGCGGGCGGGAGAAGTGGCGGCAGGTGGCGCCCTATGGCGGCCGCCAGGCCATCCTGCCGACCAACCCCTATTGCATCGGCGCTCCGGGCGGCGCGCGCGGCCCGGTGGTCGCCGATTTCGCCACCTCCATGCTCGCCGGCGGCTGGCTCTACGCCGCCCGCTCCGCCGGCGCACGCCTGCCGGAGGGCACGCTGATCGACCGGGAAGGCCGCCCCACCACCGACCCCGAGGACTATTTCAACGGAGGCGCGATCCTGCCGCGCGGCGGCCCAATGGGCTACGGGCTCGCCGTGCTGGCCGAGTTGATCGGCGAGGCCATGCTCGGTCCGGCGACCACGGAGGTGAACTGGCTCATCATCGCCCTCGATGCCGCCCGCCATCGCGACGAGGCCACCCGCAGCCGGGTGGCGGAGGAAATCCTCGCCGAATTGCGCGCCTGCCCGCCGGCCGCGGGCGTGGCCGCGGTGGAAGTGCCGGGCGAACGCGAGCGATCGCGGCGCGTGGCGGCGCACACCGAGGGCATCCTGGTGCCCGTCCGCACCTGGCAGCAGATCCGCGCGGCCGACCGCCATGAATAGCAAAATTTATATCCATGCCGCCAAAAATCTTCGTTTGTCAGCCCGCCCCGTGCCGCGCATCCTTGTTCGCGAAAAAACAATCCACCGGAGGACCTCGCCCATGTTGCGCTTACTCACCTGCGCGACCGCACTGACCTTCGGGGCCATCGCCGCCGCCAGCGCCCAGCCGGCCGGCACCTTCCGCCAGCCGCATGACGTCGGCTACGGCCAGTCCTCCTCGGTCGATCCCTTCTCCAAGGGCAAGGTCTTCCAGGTCACCGAGAAGATCTTCAGCCGCCTCATCCGCACCGACCTCGAAGGCAAACCGGCGCCCGATCTCGCCGCCTCCTGGTCCGCCAACGCGACCGCGACCGAGTGGACGCTGAAGCTGCGCAGCGACGTCAGCTTCCATGACGGCCGCAAATTCACCGCCGCCGACGTGGTCTACACCCTCGGCCGCGCGATGGACCCCAAGCTCGACAGCCCGGTCCGCGCCGCGGTGAAATCGATCAAATCGGTCGAGGCGATCGACGCCACCACCATCAAGCTCACCCTGCACGCCCCCTTCGCCGACCTCCCGCTGATCCTCACCGACTACCGGCTGGTGATGATCCCCGAAGGCTCGGGCGAGACCATCGCGACCACCGGCAACGGCACCGGCCCCTTCAAGCTCGAGAAGTTCGACGCCCAGGGCACCTCGGTGATGCTCGCCAATCCCGCCTATTTCGACGGCGCCCCCAAGGTTGCCCGCGTCGAGGTGATCGGCATCCCCGACGCCCAGGCCCGCTTCCAGGCGCTGCTTGGCGGCCAGGTCGACATGCTGCCCGGCCTGTCGCGCCAGGAGATCGCGCTGATCTCCCGCTCCGCCAAGCACCAGCTCCAGCAAATCCCCACCGGCAACTGGCGCGGTATCGTCTTCCGCGCCGACGTGAAGCCGTTCGACGACGTGCGGGTCCGCCGCGCGCTGCGCATGGTGGTGGACCGCACCGCGATGCGGGACATCGTGGTCGGCCCCGACGGCGGCATCACCGGCTGCGACACCCCGGTCGGCCCCGCCGACCAGTATCGCTGGGACGCCCAGTGCAAGCCCGATGTCGCCGGCGCCAAGGCCCTGCTGGCCGAGGCCGGGTTTGCCAACGGAATCGATATCGAAATGCAGGTGGCCACCATCGAGCCGATCTGGCCGACCATCGCCCAGGTCTACCAGCAGCAAGCCGCCGCGGCCGGCATCCGCGTGAAGCTCAACCAGGTGCCCAATGACGGGTTCTGGAGCAACGTGTGGATGAAGAAGGACGTGACGCTGACCCGTTGGGGCGAGCGCCCGGCCGACGCCGCGCTGAACGAGATCTACACCCCGGCCTCGCCCTGGGATGAGTCGCATTTCTCCGACCCCAAGTTCGACACCATGCTGGACACCGCCCGCCGCGAACTCGACTTCACCAAGCGCCGTACGCTCTATCAGGACGCGCAGAAGTACCTGTGGGAGAACGCTTCCACCCTCGTCGTGTTCCACGTCAAGCTCGGCGTCGGCATCACCCAGCGCGTGAAGGACCTCGACGCGGTCGAGAACTTCTCCATCCGCTGGCATCGCGTGCGCGTGGACTAGGCATTGCTGCGAACGCTCCTCGTCCGCCTGCTGCTTGGCGCGGGGACGGTCGGCCTCGTCTCGATGCTCATCTTCGCCGGCGTC
>CAIWAJ010000079.1:0-4007 GCA_903910565.1 uncultured Rhodospirillales bacterium | reverse complement strand
CCGAATACTACACCTCGACGGAATACCGTCCGGTGCGGTCCATCGCGCAGTCCTCCACCACCGGCCACGGCACCAACGTCATCCAGGTCCTGGCGATTTCGATGGACGCGACCGCCCTGCCGGTGATCGTTATCTCCGTCGGCATCGTGATGTCCTTCCTGGTGGCCGGCCTCTACGGCATCGCCATCGCGGCGACCACGATGCTGTCGCTCGCCGGCATGATCGTGGCACTCGACGCCTACGGCCCGGTGACCGACAACGCCGGCGGCATCGCCGAAATGTCGGGCCTGCCGCCGGAAGTCCGCAAGGTGACCGACGCGCTGGACGCGGTCGGCAATACCACCAAGGCCGTCACCAAGGGCTACGCCATCGGCTCCGCTGGCCTCGCGTCGCTGGTGCTGTTCGCGGCCTATACCGAGGACCTCAAGCACTACTTCCCGAAGGTGGTCGTCGACTTCACCCTGCAGAACCCCTACGTGGTGATCGGGCTGTTCATCGGCGGTCTGCTCCCGTACCTGTTCGGTGCGATGGGCATGACGGCGGTGGGCCGCGCGGCCGGCTCCGTGGTGGTTGAAGTGCGCCGCCAGTTCAAGGAAATCCCGGGCATCATGGAAGGCACCGCCAAGCCGGAATACGGCAAGGCCGTGGACATGCTGACCAAGGCCGCGATCAAGGAGATGCTCCTCCCCTCGCTGCTCCCGGTGGGCGCCCCCGTGGTGCTCTACTTCGTGATCTCGTGGGTCGGCGGCCAGGGTGCGGCGTTCTCCGCACTCGGCGCCATGCTGCTCGGCACCATCGTGACCGGCCTGTTCGTCGCCATCTCGATGACCTCGGGCGGCGGCGCGTGGGATAACGCGAAGAAGTACATCGAGGAAGGCAACCACGGCGGCAAGGGCTCGGACGCGCACAAGGCGGCCGTGACCGGCGACACCGTGGGTGACCCCTACAAGGACACCGCGGGCCCCGCGGTGAACCCGATGATCAAGATCGCCAACATCGTGGCGCTGCTGCTGCTGGCGATCCTGGCGCACGTCGCGCACTGATCTTCCGGCAGAGTTGAGAGAAAGGCCCCGGGGGGAAACCTCCGGGGCTTTTTTGTGAAGGGGCTTAAGATTGACAATACCCCCCTTATCTTTTGCAATGGACGACCCCATCCTATATCAATTAGCAGCAAACTTCCGACCCAGGAGCGATACTAGACCATGCCGCGCAAGAGCAGAGAGAATCCGGCAATCCGTGATTTCATCCTCCGTCAAGTCGCGGCTAATCCCGGTACGATCGCGTCGTTGGCCGCGGCTAAGTTCGGCATCACACGTGCAGCTGTGGCTGGCTATCTGAGGCGGCTCGTTGCCGAAGGTCTTCTACTCTCAGAGGGCAAAACACGCGCGCGCACATATGCTCGCAAGCCGATCGCGCAGATAGGGTTTAAGGTGAAGCTGTCGCACGATATGGCCGAAGATGCGGTCTGGCGTATTCGCGTTGCACCCCATCTGACCGGCGTCACGCGGAATGTATTAGACATCTGCCAATATGGCTTCACCGAGATCCTGAACAACTGCGGCGATCACTCCGAAGGGAAGAGTGCACGCATCGAAGTCACGCGGTATTTCGACGAGATCAACATACTGATCGCCGACGACGGGGTAGGAATCTTCAATAAGATCAGGCGCGACTTCAATTTGCTCGACCCGCGTCACGCCCTTCTGGAATTGTCGAAGGGACGCCTAACATCTGATGCGAAGCGACATGCCGGAGAGGGCATATTCTTCTCCTCCCGTATGTTCAATAGCTTTTCGATCTTATCCGGCGGGTTGTTCTATGTCCGAACGATGATGTTTGGCTCGGATTGGCTGATCGAGACTGGCGACGAGGCCAAAACAACCGATGGGACTTGGGTGCGAATGGTAATCTCGACCGCAGCAGAATGGACTACCCGGGAGGTGTTCGATAAATTCCAGACTCCTGGCGC
Organism: uncultured Rhodospirillales bacterium; assembly: GCA_903910565.1. Taxonomy (GTDB): domain Bacteria; phylum Pseudomonadota; class Alphaproteobacteria; order Acetobacterales; family Acetobacteraceae; genus CAIYPH01. The sequence goes on along the minus strand of CAIWAJ010000079.1, from coordinate 2,038 downwards.
CATTTCATTCAGGAAGACCCATGTGCCGGTCAAGCTCGGACGCTACCCCGGTGAACAACTGGTCTCTCGCTCCCAGGCCAAGCGGATATTGGCTCGGTTTTCCGAGTTTTCCGAGGTCATGTTGGATTTCGAGGGTATCGACCAGATCGGGCAGGCCTTCGCCGACGAGATATTCAGGGTATTCCCACTCCAGCATCCGGACGTGTCAGTCGTCAGCCTGAACGAGAGCCCGGACGTGCGACGAATGATTGAGCATGTTCGCGCACCAAATCGGCTTGCCGTACCGTCCCGCCCTGAGCATTCGTAACGCGGCAAACCAACATATTGGGCCAACCCGATCACTTTATGCTGCATTGCAGCAAAAGCCATGGACCGCGCCGCCGCCCTCCGCTATGCCCCCGCCACGCATTCAGCCGAGGGCCTAGATCATGGACGTCAGCAAAATCTCCACCGGGCGCAACCCGCCGCACGACATCAACGTGGTGATCGAGATCCCGCAGGGCTCCTCGGTGAAATACGAGATCGACAAGGAAAGCGGCGCGATTTTCGTCGATCGCTTCCTCTTCACCCCCACCGCCTACCCCGCCGCCTACGGCTTCATCCCCGGCACCCTCTCCGAGGACGGCGACCCCGCGGATGCGCTGGTGCTGGTCCCCGCCCAGGTGGTGCCGGGCGCGGTCGTGCGGGCGCGGCCGATCGGGATTTTGTTCATGGATGACGAGGCCGGGCGCGACACCAAGCTGATCTGCGTCCCCCACGACAAGATCCACCCGCAGCACGCCCTCATCAACGACATCGCGGACCTGCCGGACATCACCCGCCGCGCCATCGCCCACTTCTTCGAGAACTACAAGGACCTCGAGGAAGGCAAATGGGTGAAAGTCACCGGCTGGGGCGGCCGCGAGGACGCCGAGGCCGAAATCCTCCGCGCCATTGCCATGGCGGCCTGACCAGCCCTATTGCGCGAAGCTGTCCCACAGGCACTGACCGACCTCGCCCATCAGCGTCTCGATCCGTACATTGGCCTCCACCAACTGCCGCGAATTGCCGTGCGGCAGCTCCGTCGCGTCGAAGGTGAACAGCGCGAACGCGATGGTGTCGCCGGCGCCGCGGCGGATCAGCCCGGTGTCGTTGCGCAGCCCACGCAGTGAGCCGGTCTTGTTGGCCACGCTGCCCTGCGGCAGGAAGCGCGGCACCCGGTTCTGGTAGTGCTGGTACTCCATGATGGCGATCATGTCGGCGCAGTCCTCTGGCGTGCCGGCCTTGTTCTGCTGGATCAGCACCATCAGCGCCGCCAGGTCGAGCGCCGAGGCGGTGTTGTTGGACCCGTCGCGCGAATAGGCGCCCGAGGTGAACGGCATCGGCGCCGCCTTGCTCGCCGCCTTGAAGTCGGCATAGCCGACCGATCCCTCGAGCGGCAGCGACCAGGCGCGGCGGAACAGCCCGTGGCAGGCGGCGGGGGTGTGAATACTCGCGAGCCCAAGACTGCGCATCCGCGCGGTCACGTTGTCGCACCCCACGAGATCGCACAGGATGTCGGTCGCCGTGTTGTCGCTGACGATGATCATCAGCATCATCAGGTCGCGGATGGTCGGGTTCAGCCCGACGCCGAGCGCCTGCATCACCCCCGAGCCGATCACCCGGTGCATTTCGAGGTATTCGATCCGGTCGCTGATCTTGAACCGCCCGGCCCGCGCCTGGGCATAGATCTCCACCATGACCGGCACCTTGAAGGTGCTGGCCGTGGGGAACAGCGCATCGGCATTCAGCCCGATCTCCGTCCCGCGCTCTACCGCGATGGCGGCGAAGCCGAATTCCACCCCGCTCGCATCCAGAATCCCGGCAATCCGCCCCAGCGCATCGGCCATGTCCGCTCTCCCTCAGGTTCCGCCCGCATCTCATCCGATCCGCGCTGGCTTGCCCAGCCCCCACCGCAGCACCTAGGCTTGCCCCGCCATATCCGGGGGACGCGCCTGTGAACACCGACCAGCCCTTGTTCGACCGGGCGGACTTCCGCATCCCCGACGGCGTCGCCCAT
>CAIWAJ010000078.1:0-3052 GCA_903910565.1 uncultured Rhodospirillales bacterium | reverse complement strand
TTCAGCGCGAATACCGTCATGCGCCCGAGCGCACCGCCGGAGAACATGTCGAACATGCCCAGGATGCCGCCGCCGTGCTGGTTGAGCATTTCGCCCATCACCGCCGCATCGACGCCGGGAACGGGGATATAGGTGCCAACCCGGTAGACCAGCAGGGCCCCGAGGGTGAACCAGATGCGCTTCTTCAGCTCGGTGGCCTTCGAAAAGACACCCAGACTCATGTTTGAGGCAAGTTGCTCGGCTGCCGAAGCCATCCCGGTATCCTCATCATGGCAGCGGCGCCGAGCGGTTGGACCCGTGATGGGGTTCCCGTAGGCGCCGCGTCCGACTTTTTAGCGCGCTCCCGCGACCGGCGGAAGCAGGCCTTTCTTAATGATCGTTCAGGCCTCGGTGCCGGGCTTGGCCACCGTGGTGGTAACCTTACCGCCTGCCGCCTCGATCGCGGCAACCGCAGCGGCCGAAGCACCGGAGACCGTGACGGTCAGCGCCTGCGACACCGCGCCGGAGGCGAGGAGACGCACGCCGGACACCTTGCCGCCACGGACCAGGCCGGCGGTGCGGAGAACCGCCTCGTCGATCGGCTGGGTGGCGTCGATGCGACCGGCCTCGATCGCCTTGGCGAGCGCGGAAAGGTTCACCGGAGCATAGGTGACGCGGAAGATGTTCTTGAAGCCGCGCTTCGGGAGACGCCGGTAGATCGGAAGCTGACCACCCTCGAACCCGTTGAGCGCCACGCCTTCGCGCGCCTTCTGACCCTTCACGCCCTTCCCCGACGTCTTGCCCTTACCGGAGCCGATGCCGCGGCCGAGGCGCTTGGACTTCAGTCGCGACCCGGGGTTATCCCGCAATTCATTGAGCTTCATCGTCTTTTCCTTCCATCCTGAGCCGACTCAGGACAGCTCCTCGACCTTGATGAGGTGCGCCACCTTGCGGATCATGCCCCGCACGGACGGCGTATCCTCGAGTTCCCGGCGCGCGCCGATCTTGGCCAGACCAAGACCGACCAGCGTCTCCTTCTGCCCGGGCTTGCGCCCGTGGCTGGAGCTGGTCTGGATCACCCGGACCTTCTTACCCTCAGGCATCAGCTGCCTCCTGTGCCGGGGCTTCGCGCTTGCCCAGCAGATCTGACACCTTCTTGCCGCGGCGCGCCGCGACCGAACGGGGACTGGCGCAACGCTGCAAGGCGTCGAACGTCGCCTTGACCATGTTGTGCGGGTTCCGGCTGCCGAGTGACTTGGCAACCACATCGCCGATGCCGAGCGTCTCGAAGACGGCGCGCATCGGGCCGCCGGCGATGATGCCGGTGCCGGCGGCGGCGCTGCGCAGCACAACGGAGCCGGCGCCGAAATTGCCGGTGACGTCATGATGAAGGGTGCGACCCTCCTTCATCGGGACACGGATCATGGTGCGCTTGGCCCGGTCGGTCGCCTTACGGATCGCCTCGGGGACTTCGCGCGCCTTACCGGCGCCATAGCCGACGCGGCCCTTCTGATCACCCACCACGACGAGCGCGGCGAAGGCAAAGCGACGGCCGCCCTTCACCACTTTCGCGACGCGGTTGATGGTGACCAGCTTGTCGATCAGATCATCACCGGCATCCCGGTCCTGACCGCCACGGTCGCGATCGCGACCACCGCGGCCGCCGCTGCCGCCTTCTCTCGGTTCACGTGCCATGCTGATTTTTCCTAGAACGCCAGACCGCCCTCACGGGCGGCTTCGGCCAGCGCCTTGACGCGACCGTGATAAAGATACGCACCGCGGTCAAACACCACCTCGGTGATGCCCGCCGCCAGCGCCCGCTCCGCCACCAGCTTGCCCACGGCCGCCGCAGCGTCCTTGTCGGCGCCGGTCTTGAGCCCTTCGCGCAGCGTGCGATCCAGGCTCGAAGCCGCGGCCAGGGTACGGCCCTGCGCGTCGTCGATAACCTGCGCGTAGATGTGCTTGCTCGACCGGAAGACCGAAAGCCGCGCCCGTCCGCCAGCCTTGCGGCGGAGCTGAAAGCGCAGCCGGGTGCGCCGGCGCTGCTGCAGTTCCTTGTTGTCGCTCACTTCTTTTTACCTTCCTTGCGGAGGATCTGCTCACCGTCGAACTTCACGCCCTTGCCCTTATAGGGCTCAGGCGGACGCCAGGTGCGGATCTCGGCGCAAACCTGACCGACCAGACGCTTGTCGACACCTTCTACCTTGATCGCGGTCGGCTTTTCGCAGCTGATCTTGATGCCGGCGGGGATCTTGTAGTTGACGTCGTGCGAAAAACCGAGGTTGAGCACCAGCGTGTCGCCATTGACAGCGGCGCGGTAGCCAGTGCCGGTGATTTCCATCGACTTGGAATAGCCGGTGGAAACGCCCCTGATCATACTGGCGACGAGGGCGCGTGTGGTGCCCCACATCATCCGGGCTGGGGCTGAGCCGCCGCGCGGGGCGACGACAACCTTGTTGCCTTCGATCGTGGTGTCAACCTTGTCGGTCAGCGCCAGGGACAGTTCGCCGAGTTTGCCTGTGACCGTGAGACGTTCCCCGGCGAGCGCGACTTGCACGCCGGCCGGGATTTCTACGGGATACTTGCCTACGCGAGACATTGCGGTCGGCTCCTCAGAACACGCGGCAAAGGACTTCGCCGCCAACATTGGCAGCGCGCGCCTCGGCATCGCTCAACACCCCACGGGGCGTGGACAGAATGGATACACCGAGCCCGGCATAGACCCGCGGCAGCTCCTTGATCTTGGAGTAGACGCGACGGCCGGGTTTGGAAATGCGGGTGATCTCTTTGATCACCGGCTCACCCTCGTTGTATTTCAGCTCGATGCGCAGCTGCGCGACGCCGGGGCGGAGTTCCTCGGCGGCGAAACCACGAATGTAACCCTCACGCTTGAGGGCGTCGAGCACGTTGGCACGCAAGGCGGAAGCGGGCGCCACGCAAGAGCTGTGGCGGGCGCGCTGCGCATTGCGGATGCGGGTGAGCATGTCACCCAGCGGATCGGACATCGACATGCCGGTATCCCTTTACCAGCTGGCCTTGACCATGCCCGGGATTTGCCCCGCGCTGGCCAGGT
>CAIWAJ010000077.1:0-2776 GCA_903910565.1 uncultured Rhodospirillales bacterium | reverse complement strand
TTCGGCTTGAAGAACAACCGAGGTGCAGCATGAGTCGGCGCCCGCAAACCACCGCGGCCACGGCGCCGACGGTGCGCAAAATCCGCTGCGCCGTCTACACCCGTAAATCCACCGACGAGGGGCTCGACAAGGAGTTCAACTCGCTCGATGCCCAGCGCGAGTCCTGCGAGGCCTACGTCACTAGCCAGCGCGCCGAAGGCTGGGTGCTGGTTCCCGACCGCTACGACGATGGCGGCATTTCCGGCGGCACGCTCGAACGCCCAGCCCTGCAACGGCTGCTGCGGGACATTGAGGCGGGGCGCGTGGACGTGATCGTGGTCTATAAGATCGACCGGTTGTCACGATCGCTGATGCACTTCGCCAAACTGGTCGAGGTGTTCGACGCCCACAGCGTGACCTTCGTTTCAGTGACGCAGAGCTTCAATACCACGACGTCGATGGGGCGGCTGACGCTCAACATCCTGCTTTCGTTTGCCCAATTCGAGCGAGAGGTCATTGGGGAACGCATCCGGGACAAGGTGGCGGCGTCGAAGGCCCGCGGGATGTGGATGGGCGGGCCGCCGCCCCTGGGCTACGAAGTGAAGGACCGCAAGCTCGTCATCAATAACGCCGAGGCTGCCTGGGTGCGGCGGATCTTCGCCGGGTTCGTCGAGACGCGGTCGGCCACGAAGCTGGTGCCGATGCTGCAGGCCGAGGGGGTGCGCACCAAGACGGGACGCCCGGTCGACAAGGGGGCGATCTATAAGCTGCTGAACAACCGGCTGCTGATTGGGGAGATCGCCCACAAGGGGAACGTCTACCAGGGGGAGCACGCCCCGATCATATCCCGTCGCGTGTGGGACGAGGCGCACGAGATCATGGCTGAAAGCACGCAGGTCCGCGCCAACGAGAACCGGAGCGAGACGCCGGCGCTGCTGCGCGGGCTAATTTTCGGGCCGGACGGGCGGGCACTGTCGCCGAGCCACACGCGGAAGCACGGGAAGATGTATAGGTACTACGTCAGTCAGGCTGTGCTGAAGGGGACGGACAATGGCTGCCTGGTCCGGCGCATCGCGGCCGGCGAGATCGAGACGGCGGTGATCGACCAGGTGCGTGCGCTGCTGCGGCAGCCCGAGGTGATCATGGGCACGTGGCGGGCGGCACGGACGGAGGATCGCGACCTGACCGAGGCGGAGGCCCGCGAGGCACTGGAGCGGCTGGACCCGCTGTGGGACACGCTGTTCCCTGCCGAACAGGCGCGGATCGTGCGGCTGCTGGTCGAACGGGTGGACGTCAGCCCGACCGGCGCCGACATTCGGCTGCGGCTGGAGGGGCTGGCGAGCCTGATGCGGGATCTGCGGCCGGCTGGCCAAGATCGCCGGGCAGCGTGAGTGCGATGACCAGCGTCACGGTGCGGGTGCCGATGACCATCCAGAAGAGGGGAGGGCGGAAACTCGTCGTTTCGCCGGATGGGACGGTGGGCGCGTTTCCACCGCCGCGGGCGCGCATCGACAGCACGCTGATCAAAGCCCTGGCGCGGGCGCACCGATGGAAGCGGATGCTTGACGACGGCCGCTATGGGTCGGTCAGCGAGTTGGCCACGGCAGAGAAGCTGGACCGCGGCTATCTCGGACGCATCCTGATGCTGACGCTGCTGGCGCCGGATATTGTCGAGGCGGTCCTGGACGGGCGGCAGCCAGCGGAACTGGGCGTGCACGTGCTAAGGGAAGGGTTTCCGGTGGAGTGGAGGGAGCAGGTTTCAAACCTTGGCATCGCCGTCTGAGCCATCTATCCGGAAGCCTCGAGGATGGCTAAAGTAGCTCCAACTCCGGGAGTTGCTTCATGCAACGCATGTCGGCGCGTGACGCCAAGAACGGCTTCGGCAAGTTGATTGATCTGGCTCGCGCAGAGCCGGTTGCGATCGAAAAATTCGGACGATCCGTCGTGGTCGTCATGGCTGTCGAGGAATACGAGCGCCTAATGGCGCTTGAACCAGACGAGACACGGCGCGCTGCGGCGCGAACAATCCGAAAATGAGGAGGCGTTGCTCCCCCCCCAAGGCTTTCCTGGAAGCACTTCATGGTGGTCTGACCGGACTGGTCCACCGGTCTTGTACCCAAGTTCACCTAGGTCGACGCGCGTGAGGCCCCCAGCTACGGAGGCGCCGTATCTGATGTCGTTCGCAACGGGCGGACTCTACGTCAATGAAAGTGTCAGGATCGCAGGGTTGCATCGGCCGGGTGATGATTGGCGTGCAACGTCAGCAGCCGCACTTCAGTCCGGTGCGTTCCCTGTCCGAAAGGATAGTTCAGCACGTCGTTCAATCCGCGAGATTACAAATCGCTTGCGCTGCCTGTCGTCGGACGAACTGGAGACCCTTCTCGCTGGTGGCCGCTCCGAGCAAACAGCGCTGCTCTGGCTCGCCACATGCCGTGCCTATCGGTTCATCGGTGATTTCGCGGTCCAGGTTTTAAATGAACGCTACTTATCGTTCCGCACTGAAGTCAGCTATGATGATTTCGATAGCTTCTTTGCGGCGAAGGCGGAATGGTCTCCCAAGCTCTCCGGACTGTCGGCGTTATCTCGTGCCAAGCTCCGCGCGGTCATGTTCAGGATGATGCGGGAGGCCGAAATCATCTCGCCGACGAATCACATCCTCGGTGCTATTTTGCCGCCGAGCATTCATGAGATGATATCCAGATCCAATCCAGAGGAGCTTCGGTTTTTCCCGGGCGTCCAGCAACAGGCGAAGCATTCATGAGCATGGACCTGACTGGCCGGGCAATGAACCCCAGAG
>CAIWAJ010000076.1:0-2488 GCA_903910565.1 uncultured Rhodospirillales bacterium | reverse complement strand
CGCGGAAGGCGGGTGCGCACCACCGCGCTCAGCGGCTTCCTGCCGCGGTATCTCTTCGCCGGGCTGAAGCCGTGGCGGCGCCGCCTGCTGCGCCATTCCCGCGAAATGGCGCATGTGCAGGCCTGGCTCGACCTCGCCGCCGCCACCGCCCCGCGCGATCACCGCCTCGCCGTTGAAATCCTCAAATGCCGCCGCCTGGTGAAGGGCTACAGCGACACCCACGCCCGCGGCGCCTCGAAGTTTGACCGGGTGATCGGCGCTGTCGCCCTGCTCGACGGGCGCGCCGACGCCGCCGACTGGATCCGCCGCCTGCGCGATGCCGCCCTCGCCGACGAGGACGGCACGCTGCTCGACGGCGCACTGCGCACCATCGCCACTTTGTGAGCCACGCGATGCCATACGACATCCCATCCGCCCGCGCCCTCATCCGCGAAACTGAAGTGCATCGGGACATCTACACCTCCCCCGAGGTGTTCGACCTCGAGATGAAGCACGTCTTCGGCAATGCCTGGGTCTATGTCGGCCATGCCAGCCAGATCCCGGCGATGGGGGACTTCATCACCACCACCATCGGCGTCACCCCCGTGGTGATGGTGCGGCGCGGCGATGGCGGGATTTCCGTGCTCTACAACCGCTGCCCGCATAAGGGCACGCGGGTGGCCAATGAGCTGTGCGGCAACACCGGCCGCTTCTTCCGCTGCCCCTACCACGCCTGGAGTTTCCGGCTTGACGGCAGCATCGCCGCCATCCCGATGCCCGACGGCTATGCCCAGACCGAGTTCAAGGGCTCCGAAGCCGCCAAGGGCATGACGCCGGTGGCCGCGGTGCATGTCTACCGCGATTTCGTCTTCGCCCGCCTCGCCGCCGAGGGCATCGGCTTCGAGGACTTCTTCGGCGACAGCCTCTCCAGCCTCGACAATATGGTGGACCGCTCGCCGGTGGGGAAGCTGGAAGTGGCCGGCGGTTTGCTGCGCTATCTCCATCACTGCAACTACAAGATGCTGATGGAGAACCTCACCGACACCTGCCACCCCATGGTCGCCCATGAAAGCTCGGCCGGCACCGCGGTGGCGGTGTGGAACACCATGCCGGCGGGCACGCCGAAACATCCGGCGGTGGAGATCTACGCGCCCTTCATGTCATCCTATCAGGCGTTCGACAGCATGGGCATCCAGGTCTGGCCGAACGGGCACGGCCATACCGGCGTCTCCCACTCCATCCATTCCGACTATTCCGCCATCCCCGGCTATTACGACCAGATGGTCGCCGCCCATGGTGAGGAGAAGGCGCGGCGCATCCTCGATACCAACCGCCATAACACCGCCTATTTCCCCAACATGACGATGAAGGGCCCGATCCAGGCGCTGCGCATCTTCAAACCGATCGCCGCCGACAAGACGATGGTGGAAAGCTGGACTTTCCGGCTCGTCGGCGCGCCCGACAAGCTACTGGAGCGCACGCTGATGTATTCACGCCTCATCAACGCGCCGACCTCGCCGGTGGGGCATGACGACCTCGAAATGTACGAACGCGCGCAAGACGCGATGCAAGCCGACGGCAATGTCTGGATCAACACCCAGCGCAATTACGAGGCGGACGAAACCGCTGGGGATACCGCGGTGACCAACGGCACCACCGAGCGGCAGATGCGCAACCAGCTGCGCGCCTGGAAGAAGTTCATGGCCGAGGTTGTGGTGGCATGATCACCGATCAGGACCTTATTGGCTTCGTGCTGCACGAGGCCCGCCTGATCGATGAACAGCGCTTCGAGGAATGGCTCGACCTCTTCGCAGAGGACGGCCGCTACTGGATGCCGCTGGAAATGGGCCAGACCGACCCGATCCTGCATAATTCCCTGTTCTATGACGACAAGCTTCTGCTGCGCATCCGCGTCGAGCGGCTCAAGGGCGCCAAGACCTACAGCCAGAAGCCGAAAAGCCGCTGCCATCATTTGATGCAAGCGCCGATGGTGGAGGCGCGGGACGATGCGGCCGGGGAATACGCCACCTGGGCGGCGTTCCACTACGTCGAAACCCGGCTCGATGAGCAGACGCTCTATGCCGGGTGGAGCCGCCATTCCCTGGCACTCATCGACGGCCGATTGAAAATCAAACTGAAACGGGTGGACCTGGTGAACTGCGACAGCGCCTTCGGCAACATCCAGTTGTTCATGTGATGAGCGATACAACGGTTCACGCGGCCTTCCTGCACACGGCCGCACGGTGGGGCGACCGCCCCTTCCTCGACATTCTGCCCGAGATGGCGGCCGCCTATGGCATGGCGCCCGAGACCCTCACCTATGCCGAGATGGCGGCACGCGTGGATGCACTGGCGGCGCGGTACCGCGCTGCCGGCTACGGCGGCGGGCATCGCGTGGCGCTGCTGCTGGAGAACCGGCCGGCGTTCTTCCTGCACTGGTTCGCCCTCAACGCCGTCGGCGCCTCGATCGTGCCGGTGAACCCCGATCTCAGGGCCAATGAGCTGGAAT
>CAIWAJ010000075.1:0-1748 GCA_903910565.1 uncultured Rhodospirillales bacterium | reverse complement strand
ACGAGCGGTTTACCAGCCGGCGCATGGCGCAGGATTATGTGAATGTCTATCAGAAGCTGATCGACGACAAGAAAGGCAAGTAAGCGGTTCTTTTTTGGAAAAAAAGAACCAAAAAACTTTTATCCGTTTGGCTGCTGAGTCTCCCTGGGAGAACGGGAACCAGACGGATAAAAAGTTTTTGCTACTTTTTTCAAAAAGAAGCGCTTCCTTGCTATCCCCTGCGATGAGGCCCGCATGACCGACCGCCGCCTGCGCATCTTCTTCATCGCACAACGTGTCCCGTTCCCGCCCGATCGCGGCGACAAGATCACCACCTGCAACGAGGTCCGCCACCTCGCCGCGCACCACGAGGTCCATGTCTTCTGCACCGCCGATGGCGCGGAGGACATGGCGAACGTTGCTGGACTGCGCGAAATCGTCGCATCCGTCACGGCGTTCCCCGTCAACACCGCCATGGCCAAGCCGCGCGCCCTGCTCGCCCTCCTCACCGGCCGCCCCCTCGCCGAGGCGATGATCGACGAGCCTGCTCTTCACGCCGCCTTGCGCGAGGCGAAAATCCGCATCCCGCCCGACCTCGTCTTCGTCTACAGCTCCAACACCGCGCAATACGCCGAGATCTTCGGGGCCACCCCGCGCATCATGCAGTTCGCCGACCTCGACTCGATCAAATGGGAGCGCTACGCCGCCGAAACCCGCCCCCCCATGCGCTGGGTCTACGCCATCGAGGCCCGCCGCACCCGCGCCCTCGAGCGCCGGGTCGCCCACGCCTACCAGCACTCCCTTGTCTGCACCGATAATGAGCGGCGCGATTTCGAGCGGCTCATCCCCGGCGCCGCCATCAGCACCGCCGGCAACGGCGTCGATCTCGACTATTTCCGCTCCGCCGGCGCCGCCAAATCCAAGGGCGGCCTCATCTTCACCGGGGTGATGGACTACCTGCCCAACGTCGATGCGGTGAGCTGGTTCGCCCGCGACATCCTCCCTCTCGTCCGCAACGCGGTCCCGGCGGCGCATTTCGTCATATGCGGCAGCAAACCCTCGCCCGCCGTTCAAGCCCTTGCGCAACTGCCCGGTGTGACCGTTACCGGCCGCGTGCCGGACGTGCGGCCCTTCCTCGATGAAGCCGAAGTCTTCGTCGGCCCGCTGCGCATCGCCCGCGGTATCCAGAACAAGGTGCTGGAAGCCATGTCCATGGGGCTGCCCGTGGTCTCCACCGAGCAAGTCCGCCGTGGCGCAGCCGTGCCCGCCGGCGAAGGCATCGAAGCTGCGGATGACCCCGAAGGGTTCGCCCGCCACGTCATCGCCCTTCTCCGCGACGACGCCTATCGCGCCCGCATGGGAGCGGCCGGGCGCCGCGCCGTGGAGCGCGACTACACCTGGGCCGCCCAGCTCCGCACGCTCGATCGCGTGGTGGCCGAGGCGGTGGCCTAGCCCCGCGCCACCGCCGCGAACCCTGCCTCGGCGGCCACCAGCGCGGCGTCGATATCCGCCGCCGTATGGGCGACCGAGAGGAACATGTTGTGCTTGGGGTGGAAATACGCCCCCGCCCGCAGCGCCGTCGAACAGAACGTATGCGCCTTGGCGAGGTCCGCATCGTCCTCGAACAGCACCAGCGGCATCTGCACCGGCCCGGTCTGGCGGATCGGCACCCCGTACTTGTCCGACAGCGCCGCAAACCCGGCGCGGAACCGCTCGCCCATCGCCCGCATATGCCCGATCCCGTCATCCCGCCGCAGCGCGGTCACGGT
>CAIWAJ010000074.1:0-2157 GCA_903910565.1 uncultured Rhodospirillales bacterium | reverse complement strand
CGTGCCGCTGGCCGAGCATATGCTGGCCCGGCTCGGCGACCCGCCCCGCCGCCTCACCGCCGCCGCCTGCGCGCGGCTGCTCGGCCATCCCTGGCCCGGCAATGTGCGCGAGCTGCGCAATGCCATGGAGCGCGCGGCGGCGCTGGCCCGGCGGCCGGTGATCGACGCCGAGGACCTCGGCTTCCTCGCGCCCGCGGAGCCGGCCGTCGATGCCGACCTGCTGGCCGGCGACCTGCCCACCGCGGTCGCCCGGCTGGAGGGGGTGATGATCCGGCGCGCTTTGGCCGAGACCGGCGGCAACCGTGCCGAGGCGGCGCGGCGGCTCGGCATTCATCGCCAGCTTCTCTACGAGAAAATGAAGCGGCTGGGGCTGGAGACGTCGGAAATCCGGACATAGGGCGTCGCGAAGCCGGACGGAAGGCGTGCTTTCAACCGAAGTGAATATAGCAAAGTCAATATGTTATACTCTGGCACGGCGGATGCACTCTAGGATGGTGCGGACCGCTTCTGTCCGACTTTGACGGAGACCTGATATGACCTATTTCAAAACCGCCCTGTCCGCTGGCTGCCTCCTGCTCGCCACCGCGGGCCTCGCCGGCGCCCAGCCGGCCATGCAGCCCCCGGCGCATGCGGCGCAGCCCGGCCCGACATATGATCCGGCGCAGCTTCCCGCGACCAAGGGCGTGGTGGCGCAATATCTGCTCTCCCCGCGCGGCGAGATCGAGGGTCTGCTGCTCGCCGATGGCACGGAGGTGCACATCAACCCGATGCTCTCCACCGAGCTCGCCTACAGTGTGAAGGCCGGCGACAACGTCACCATCCGCGGCCTCAAGGCCAAGAACAGCCCGATGATCGCCGCCGCCGCCATTACCAATGACGCCTCGGGCGCCACAGTGGCGGGTCGGATGGGCCACGGCATGCATGAACGCGGCGCCAATATCGAGGCCGAGGGCACCGTGAAGGCGGTGCTGCATGAGCCGCGCGGTGAGATCAACGGCGTGCTGCTCGACAATGGCACGGTGGTGCGCCTGCCGCCGTCGGAAGCGAAGAAATTCGCGGCCCAGCTGGCGGTCGGCCAGCCGGTCTACGTGCGCGGCATGGGCGTCACTTCGCCGCTCGGCAAGGTGGTGATGGCGCGGCAGATCGGTGCGGACCGCACCAAGCTCGCGGATGTCGCGATGCCCCGCATGCACGGGCAGGACGGCAAGATGCGCGGCCACGGCATGATGGGCGGCAAGCCGCCGTCTGACGGCTGATCGGCCAGATCGCCGGCGGGGTTATCCCTCGCCGGCGATCAGCTTTTCATAAAGCGCGACATAGTCCCGCGCCATGCGCTCCGCCGTCCAGCGGCCTTCGAAGCGGGCACGCACGGCGGCGCGATCGAGTTCGGGCAGACGGCCGCAGGCAGCGACGGCCTCATCCACGGTATCGACGATGAAGCCGGTATGCCCGTCCTCGATCACCTCGGGCACCGAGCCCTTGCGGAAGGCGATCACCGGGCAGCCGCAGGCCATCGCCTCGATCATCACCAGGCCGAAGGGCTCCGGCCAGTCGATCGGGAACAGCAGGGCCCTGGCACCGGAGAGGAAGGCCGGCTTCTGGCTGTCGTCGATCTCGCCGATGAACTCCACCGCGTCGCCTTCCAGCAGAGGGGCGATCACCTCGGCGTAGTAGGGCGCGTCCTCCTCGCCCACCTTAGCCGCCACCACCAGTTTCACCCCCGCCGCCGAGGCAATGCGGATCGCCGCCTCGATGCCCTTTTCCGGGGAGATGCGGCCGAGGAAGGCGAAGTAGTCCTGCCCATCGGCCACCGGGCGCAACAGATCGCGCGGCATGCCGTGCAGGATGGTCGCCGCGTAGTTGAGATGCGGCATTGGTGCCCGCTGGCGATCCGAGATCGAGACCAGCGGCACCTCAGGGAACAGGTCGTAGATCTGCGGAATCCAGCCCTGATCCAGCCGCCCGTGCAGGGTGGTCAGGAACGGCGTGCTCTGCCGGGTGAAGACGGAGAAGGGGTGGAAATCGATGTGGAAATGCAGCACGTCGAACTGGTCAGCCTGGCGGCGCACCAGCTCGACCATGCGGGCATAGGGGGCGTTGTTGTATTCGAAATTGCGCGCGAAGCGCTCGCCCTGGGCGCGCATCGGCACCAGCTTG
>CAIWAJ010000073.1:0-3689 GCA_903910565.1 uncultured Rhodospirillales bacterium | reverse complement strand
GGTAATCGGCGGGGGAGGAGTTTCATCGGTTTCCCCTCGGAGTTGGGGTACCAGAGGATGGCCTCGCGCTGTTTGCGGGTGAGGCGCCGCGACTTGGCGGGGCGGGGTTTGCGGGGGCGGCGCTTGAGGGCGGGGATCGCGGGGGTGGTGATGCCGAGCATGCGGCAGAGCGGGCGCAGGAGGCGCTGGGCCTGGGGGATTTGCGCGAGGAGTTGCGCGGTTTCCGGGCGTTCGAAGAGGGTGCGGAGCGCGGAGGCGGACCAGACGGCGCGGACGCCGACCTCCTGGGTGACCCAGGCTTTGCGCTGGGGCAGGCGCAGGCGGGGGTTGGCGCGCGGCTTTTCCGGGGTGGTGCGCTTGGCGCGCTTGCGGGGCGGCGTGAGGGTGCCGGCTTCGTGGCGCTCGACCAAGCGGGCGAAGCGGAGGAAGATGCGCTGGAGGTAGGATTGGAAGGGGATGATGAGGGGGGTGCGCGGATGCGCCGGGCTGGGGACGTAGAAAGCCTCGGCGAGCGCCAGCAAGATGGCGCGCAACGCCGCCGCGATTTTCGCGGGGGCGAAAGGCTCGGAGGCGAGGAGGTCGAAAAACATATAGGGTGTATAAAATAACTATCGGCGGCATGCAAGGGAAATTTGCGTGAGCGTGTGATATTTTTCTAGGGCTGGTGGGCGGCAAGCCGGGGCGATCGGGCGGGCGCGAGCACCAGCTTCGGCGCGGGGATACGGTTCTGGGGGGTGTCGTTTCGCCCAGCCATCCTACGGCTTGCTGCATGGCGCCAGCCATTATTGCTGGCACCCGCGAGGTGCGGAGAGTTGCGACGGCGGAATGCGCTTCGCTTTTCCGCCCTACGTTTACTTTTTTACAAAAAAGAACCGCTTGCTTGCTTCCTACCTCCCGGTCGCCAGCCGGGCGGCGCTGATGTAGGTGGCGTGGAAGCCGTTGGGGACGCGGCGGGGGAGCAATACGCGGGCGATCGGGCCGCGGCCGAATTCGGTGTCTTCGGCGCGGAAGATTTGCACTTCGGAGCGCATTTCGCGGGGGAGCCAGACGAAGGCGACGAGGTAGCCGTCGTCTTCGGCGGTGGCGTTGTCGCGCGGGGCGAAGCCGGGTTCGTTGTAGAAGGTGTGGGGGCCGTCGCTGAAGGCGCGGTAGCCGCCGGTTTCGAGGTTGTATTTCACCAGGCCGGGGAAGCGGGGCTCTTCGTCGCCGCCGAGGGGGAAGACGACGTTGTAGGTGTAGCGGTTGCGGCGGCCTTGATAGGCGGTGTTGATGACGGGGAATTCGGTGTTGAGGACGTCATCGATGACCTCCTCGGTGGTGCGGCCGGTGCGGCGGTTGAAGCGCCAGGACTGGAGGACGAAGTCGCGCTGGCGTTTGTGGATGGTGCGGAGCAGGCGATCGGCGTCGGGGCGGCCGGTGGCGTCGCGGTGGATGCGGTAGGGGGTGCCGATCATGACGGTGTCGTCGCCTTCGTCCCAGGCGTTGACGACGTGGAGGAGGAAGCCGGGGGAGGCTTCGAACCACTGGATGTCATTGGCGGCGCCGTGGCGGGGGATGACGGCGAAGCGGGAGGGGACTTCGGGGTGGAAGGCGAGTTTATGGCGGCCTTCGCGCAGCGCCTCCTCGCCGATGAACAGCGGGAAGTCATGCAGGATGGAGTGGCGGTCGGTGATCGCCATATCGTGCGGCAGGCGGGGGCCCGGGAGGGGGATTTCGGTGCGGGTCTTCACCTGGCCGTCGGGGCCGACGACGCCGTAGGTCATGTAGGGCGGGGTTTTGCCGTAGTCGAAGAACATCAGCTCGCCGGTGTGTTCGTCGGGGCGGGAGTGGGCGGAGAGGCGGGTGACGCCGCCGAGCTCGGCCGGGCCGATGGTTTCGAGCGTGTAGGGGTCGACGTGGTAGGGCTGGCCGGAGAGGTACCACATGGTGACCAGGCGGCCGTTGTGAAATTTCACGTCGGTGTTTGAGGTGTCCTTCAGCGGCATGTCCGGCCGGTCGGCGCGGGGTTTTTCCTTGAGGCCGGTCCAGAGGGCGTGGCCGGCTTCGCGTTCCTCGTTGAAGGCCGCGGTGCGGATCCAGCGGTTGCGGTAGGTGACCTGGCCGCGGTCGAAGGTGATGGAGTGGAGCATGCCGTCGCCGTCATAGGCGTGGTAGCGCCATTCGGGGGCGAATTGGGGGTTGGGCCCGTTGCGGACGTAGATGCCGTTGAGGTCCTTGGGGACTTCGCCGATGACTTGGAGGTTGGTGGCGACGATTTCGTCGCGCACGGGGGCGTTGTTGCCGCTGAGGGCGGGAATGGCGTGCTCGGGCAGGAAGGGCTGGTCCATGGTGGTTTCCCCGGGGATTTCGGGGGAGCGTAGCGCAGGGCGCGGTGGCGCGAAACGGGGTTTGCGGCGATGGTGGGGGGATGCGTTGGCGCCCGTTGATTCCGCTGCTGCTGCGGTTGTTGCTGTTGGGGCTTGCCGCCGGGGAGGGCGGGGGCGGGGTGGGGCTGATGCTGCCGGTGGCGGGGAGTTGCGTGACCTCGCCGTTCGGGCCGCGGCGGGCGCTGGGGCCGGCGGTGCCGGCGGGGTTTCACCGCGGGATCGATTTGCGGGCGCCGGCGGGGACTGCCGTGGTGGCGATGGCGGATGGGGTGGTGGTGGCGGTGCGGCGGCGGGGGGCGGGGGGGCTGTGGCTCGAAATACGGCATGGCGGGGTGACCGCGCTATATGCGCATTTCGGCAGTTTTTCGCCGGGAATCGCGCAGGGTCAAAGCGAGGTGCGGCGGGGGGAGCGGCTGGGGGTGGCGGGGCGGAGCGGGGCGAGTTACGGGGCACATTTGTATGTGGAGTTGCGGGTGGGCGGGGGGGTGGTTGATCCCGAATTGTATCTCGATGTTTCAAAATGCCCCTAGCCATGCGGCGGGGGGCGTGATACGGGCCGAGTCATGTTCGGAACGCGCGCGACTCACATCTTCGTGATGCTCCTTGGACTGATGGCCTGGCAACCCGTAGCGCGGGCGCAGATCGCCGCCTGCAGTGACCTGGTGATGCCGGTGGCGGAGCTGCGCACGGTGGGGCGGGGGTATTCGGGCTATCACGGCGGGATCGACCTGATGGCGCCGTATGGCTCACCGGTGCTGGCGGCGGCGGCTGGCACGGTGGTGTATGCGGCCCGGTATTATGCGTATGGCAACATCATCGACATCCAGCACGGCGATGGCAGCATCACCCGCTACGCGCATTTGTCGCGCTAAGCCGCGGGGATCCGGCCGGGGACGGCGGTGGCTGCGGGGCAGGTGATCGGGGCGATCGGCACCTCGGGCAACGCGCATGGGGCGCATCTGCATTTCGAGGTGCGCTATGGCGGGCGGCCGGTTGACCCGAAGCCGCGGATCCTGCTGGCGGCGTGCCGCGGGGAGGCGCCGGCGGCGCCGATGCATTCGATTGCCGCGCCGGTGTCGGCGACGTTCATTGATGGGCGGCCGGGCGGGATTTTCGAGTAGGAAGGAAGCGCTTCTTTTTTGGAAAAAAGAAGGAAAAAACTTTCTATCCGTTTGATTCACGGCTGCCCGGGGAGACTCCGAGGCCATCGGATATAAGTTTTTTTTACTCCGTTCACTTGAGAACCCGAATTTTCGGGTCGCGTTGATGCCATGAAACGTGGAATCGAAAACGGAAGTGTGCAGCAGCAAGAATGTTCTTTTT
>CAIWAJ010000072.1:0-16298 GCA_903910565.1 uncultured Rhodospirillales bacterium | reverse complement strand
TCAGCTTGAGGTCGATCACCGCGTGTTCCAGCAGGTCCATCGCATCGGCCCGGCGCGGGTCGAGCGCCGCGAAGCCGACGAACTTGCCGGGATACTTCGCCACCGTCGCCGCGGTGATCTCGTCATCGCCATCGATGCCGGAGCTGTCGTGGTAGCGCAGCGAGAACAGGATCGCCTTGTCCACCCCGGCCATCCCCTGGAACACCGTCTCCGGGTCGGCCTTCAGCGGCGGCGCGCCGGGGCGGAAGAACTTGGTCTCGTTCTTCAGCAGCGGCAGAACGTGGCGGTCCTCATAGACGTTGACGTGGCAATCGACGATCATAGCACACCGTATTTCGCGAAAACCTCGCCCAGCGGAATGCCGGCGCGCAAATCGGCGAGGGTGGATTTCTCGCCCTTGAGCTTCTCGAAGGCGGCCGCCAGCACCGCCGCCTCGATCGCCCGCGGCACCACCACCACCCCATCGGCATCGCCGAAAATCAGGTCGCCCGGGCTGATCTTTACGCCGGCGCATTCGATCGGCACGTCGATCGCCATGATCTTGCCGCGGCCCTTGCTGTCGAGCGGGCCGATCCCGCCGTGGAACACCGGGAAACCCATCTCGCGGATCGCGCGGATATCGCGCACCAACCCGTCCATCAGGGCGCCGGCGGCGCCGCGCACCTTGGAGGCGGTGCTGAGCAACTCCCCCCACGGCGCGATACGGCCGGTCTTGCCGCAGGAGAACACCGGGATCTGTCCGGGCTGCAGGCTGTCGATCAGGGCGATCTCGTTCTCGTAGGGGTTCTCGCCCTCCTTCACCTCATAGACGTCCATGAACAACGCAGTGCGCGCGCGGCCGACCATGATGGAGGCGTCATCGAGCGGGCGGATGCTGGGTGGAAAAGCCTGGTTCATGTATCCGAGGCTGTCGAGCACGTCCGACAGCAAAGAGGCGAACAGGCGGGTGCGGATGTCGGTCAGGTCGGGCATGGCGCTCTCCTCGCGGCGTTTCGCGGAGAGTGGGTCGGGCAGGCGAGGGCGTCAATGCGAGCGGGAAGGCGGGCGCGCAAAAAGCAGCGCTGCCTCCCTTCGGGGCGCCGGCAGGCCTTGCGGCTGTGCCGGGGCGGGCCCTACCATCGCGCAAACGCCCGCATCGCCGGGTGACGGAGACGAAACGACCGATGAGCTGGGAACCGGAACTCGAAGAATTGCGCCGTCGCCAGGCCCTGACGCGGCAAATGGGGGGCAGTGAGCGCGTCGCGCGGCAGCACAAGGGGGGGCGGCTCACGGTGCGTGAGCGGATCGACCGCATGCTGGATGTCGGCAGCTTTCACGAACTTGGCGAAATCGCCGGCAAGGCGCGCTACGATGAAGAGGGCGAACTGCAGGAGTTGGTGCCGGCCAATTGCGTGTTCGGCCGCGGCAGCGTCGACGGCCGGCCGGTGGTGATTTGCGGCGATGACTTCACCGTCCGCGGTGCTTCGGCGGATAGTTCGATCCCGCATAAGTTCCGCATGTCCGAGGACATGGCCAAGCAGTTCCGCCTGCCGATGATCCGCATCATCGAGGGCTCCGGCGGCGGCGGCTCAGTCAAGACCATCGAGACCACCGGTCGGGCCAACCTGCCGGGTGGCGTCTATTCCGCCAGCGGCTCCGATATCACGGTGGAGAACATGGGGCTGGTGCCCGTGGTCGGCCTCGGCCTCGGCTCGGTCGCCGGCCTTGGTGCCGCGCGGCTGGTGGCGAGCCACTACTCCGTCATGGTCAAGGAAATCTCGGCGGTGTTCGTCGCCGGGCCGCCGGTGGTGGAGCAACTCGGCGAGCCGCGCACCAAGCAGGAACTCGGCGGCTGGGAAATCCAGGTCGGCTGTGGCGCGGTGGATGACGCGGTCGATACCGAGGACGAGGCCTTCGCCCGTGCCAGGCGTTTCCTCTCCTACCTCCCATCCTCGGTCCATGACGTTCCGCCGCGGGCCAAGCCGCGGATGGATCGGGATCGCGCCGACGATGCGCTGATCTCCGCCATCCCGCGCGACAAGCGCCAGCCCTACCACATGCGTCGGATCATCCGCATGGTGGTGGACCACGACTCATTCTTCGAAATGGGCCACGCCTTCGGCCGCGGCATCATCACCGGCCTCGCCCGGCTCGATGGCTGGCCGGTCGCGGTCATGGCCGGCGATCCGCTCTATGGCGGCGGCGCCTGGGATGCCAATGCCTGCCAGAAAATCATCCGCTTCCTTGACATGGCGCAGACCTTCCACCTCCCCGTGGTGCACCTCGTCGATTGCCCCGGCTTCGCCGTCGGCCTCGCCGCCGAACGCACGGCGACCATCCGCTGGGGCATGCGCACGCTGACCGCCATCAACCAGACCACCGTGCCTTGGTGCTCCGTCATCGTGCGCAACGTCTTCGGCGTCGGCGGCCTCGCCCACCAGCCCGGCAACCGCCTCGCCGTGCGCTACGCCTGGCCCTCCGCCGCCTGGGGTTCGCTGCCCCTCGAAGGCGGCATCGAGGCCGCCTACAAAGCCGAAATCGACGCCGCGCCCGACCCCGAGGCCCACCTCAACAAAATCAAGAAACGCCTCGACGACCTCCGCTCTCCCTTCCGCACCGCGGAAGCCTTCTGGGTGGAGGAAATCATCGATCCCCGCCACACCCGCCGCCTCCTCTGCGACTTCGCCCACATGGCCGCCCCGCTGCGCACCCCCGGGGCCAGCAGCTTCGCCATGCGGCCCTGATACCGGGCGCCTTGGTGTCTCGCTGCCCACCCGCGCCCAGTCGCGGCGCAGTGTCCGAGGGTGCTTGCCAGCGGGGGGTACGGGCGTGCAGGGTTGCGGTAACGAAAAGCCATGAGGGGAGAAACAGATATGGTTCAGATTTCACGGCGTGGGGCCTTGGCGGCGGCTGGAGTTTTGGCGCTGCCGGCGATTGTCCGCGCACAGAGCAGCTCGAAGCCGGTGCGATATGGCTTGTTGAGCGACATGGGCGGGCCGTATCGCGACGTTGGCGGGCCCGGGAACAAGGTTGCGGTCGAGTTGGCCATCGAGGATTTCGGCGGCTCGGTCCTGGGCCGGCCGATCGAGGTCCTGCAGGCGGACATGCAGAACAAGCCGGACCTTGCCTCCGCGATCACCCGGCAATGGGCTGACGAGGGTGTGGACGCGTTCGGCGATGGCGCCGCTTCGTCCTCGGGCCTGGCGATCCAGCAGGTCGCGCGCGACAAGCGCAAGGTCTACAACATCACCGGCCCGGCGGCGTCGGATTTCACCGGCGCGCAGTGCTCGGCCTACGGGATGCACTACGCCTACGATACCTATGCCCTGGCCCATGGCACCGGCACGGCGCTGACCAAGGCCGGCGGAGACACCTGGTTTTTCATCACCGCCGACTATGCCTTCGGCTACGCCCTGGAGCGCGACACCATCGCCGCGGTGAAGGAGAATGGCGGCAAGGTTCTCGGCACGGTGCGCGCGCCGCTGGGGACGTCGGATTTCTCCTCTTATTTGGTGCAGGCACAGGCGTCCGGCGCCAAGGTGATCGGGCTCGCCAATGCCGGGACCGATTTGCAGAACTGCATCAAGCAGGCCGCCGAGTTCGGCCTGGGACGGACCGGAGTGAAAACCGCGACGCTGCTGATGCAGATTTCGGACGTGACCTCGCTGGGCCAGAAAGTCTGCGAGGGGCTGGTGTTCACCGATAGCTTCTATTGGGACCAGAGCGACGGTACGCGCAGCTTCGCCAAGCGCTGGGCGGCGAAGATGGGTGGTGGCGTGCCGGGCCTGCTGCATGCCGGCAATTACTGCGCGATGCTGCATTGGCTGAAGGCGGTCAAGGCGGTCGGCAGCACCGAGACCGAGGCGGTGGTGGCGAAAATGAAGGCCACGCCGGTGAATGATTTCTACAACAAGGACGTGGAGATCCGCGCCGATGGGCGGGTGATGCACGCGATGTATCTGTGGCAGGTCAAGGCGCAGACGGAGTCCAAGGCGGCGTTCGATTTCTGTAAGGGCCTCGCCAATATCACGCCGGCCGAGGCCTGGCGGCCGTTGAAGGACGGGGGGTGTCCGTTGATCAAGACCTGAGGATAGAGAAGGGAAGGGCGTTCTTTTTGTGAACAAAAAGAACCAAAAAACTTTTCACTCCTTTTTTCAAAAAAAGAGCGCTTCCTTCCCCCAGCTTCTCCATGTCAACTCCAACCAAGGACCGCCATGCCCTCCCTGGAACTTCGCCCGAACTGCGAATGCTGCGATGCCGATCTGCCGCCCGCGAGCCTCGCGGCGCGGATCTGTTCATTCGAGTGCACATTCTGCGCGGATTGCGCAGATGGCGCGCTGGGTGGGCGATGCCCGAATTGTGGCGGCGAGCTTGTCCGCCGGCCGGTTCGCCCGGCGGACAAGCTGGAGCGGTTCCCGGCTTCGACGGTGCGGAAGGTCAATCCTCGGTTGCGTCATCCCTGAGCAGGTCCGGCTGCTCGTGCGCGAGCCAGGCATGGTAGGTGCCGGGGCCGGTGGCGAAGGGGTCATCGAAATGGTCATAGAGGTCGCCGCGGTTGCGGAACAGCACCCGGGCCGTCTTGGCGATCGGCGCGCCGGTGTCGAAGGTGCCGTAGTGCCAGTAGCGCTTGGGAATCCCGGCCACCGTCTTGGCCGTAACCTGGCGCTTGTACCACTGCCAGATCTCGAACACCTCGAGGTTATCGCCGGCATAGCGCTCGGTCATGACGTCACCGACGCCGCCGATCTTGGTGAAGTGGTAGAATTTAAGCGGTGAGCCATTGACTTCGAGCCGTGCGCCAGCGCCGAAGCGGATGGTGCGGCGGCTGAGGTTCCAGCTCGCGACATTGCAGCCGGGATCGCGGATGACGACGACGCCATCGAACAGACCCGGCACCAGGTCACAGTATTTCTGATCGGTGAAAATGCCGGATTCAACTTCGTCGTAGCAGGCGCGATAGAGCTGGGTTGCCCACCAGGCGGCGAAGTCGCGCCCATTGGCATCGTTGCGCACGGCGACGAAGCCGAGGTTGAATACGCCATAGCGCAGCGAGCTGATTTCGTTGTCGCGCACCGCGAGATCAGTGACATTGGGCGCGATCTGGTGCGGGGTCAGCGCGATAGACGCCGTGTCGAGCTGATCGATGATGGCGTCGATCGGATGGAACACCGCGATATCGGGGTCGAAATACACGACCTTGTCGGCGCCCTTGGCCAGGAGATGCGCCATCATCGCGCCCTTGACCGCGGTGCACGCCTCGACGACGTCGTGCTTGAACAGCCAGGCCGCCATGCGTGTCAGCCCGAGATCGCCGGATTTCATGACGCCGTCGAATTCGCCGAGCGCCTCGCTCTCGTCGATCCCCGGCGGCGGCTCGTCGATCAGCAGCGCCCAGATCTGCCAGTCCGGATGGTGGCGGCGCAGCGAGGCAAGCAGGATCCGCGCGCGCGAGAGATACGCATAGGTGAAGCTGGTGTAGCAGGCGATCCGCGCTGGCATGGTCGTGCTCATGGTGCCACCGCCGCGATGGTAGCCGATTTGCCGGCATGGACCAGGCGCCCCCCCGGGATGCCCTGTGCCGTGCGCAGGCGGACGTATTCGATCAGGCGAAGGCTTTCGAACAGCTCAATGATGGCAGCCTCCTCGGCGATGATGCCGCGGCCCTGCTCCAGCACCATCGCCGCCACGTTGCCGCTATCGGGCAGGGCGATGATATCCGCATGCGCGGCGAGGGCCTCGAAGGTGACGTAGGAGAAGGTCTCCGGCCAGGGCGACAGGATCAGCACGATATCGATGTCGTGCGCCGCTAGCGCCGAGGTCATGGCGTCGCGCTGATCCGCCGATGCCTTGACGTCAACGCGATGGACCGGCGCCAGCTCGGGCACCAGGGCATCGGGGCTGACGAAGTGAAAGAACCGATAGCAGCCGAGCCGGCCCGTCCTGCGCACCAGGTCGACGAAGATCGGCCAGCCCTTGTGGTTCACCGGGTAGCCGATGAAGGCGACGCGTACGGGATTGCGCCGCAGCGCCGCGGCGTCCTCGGGCACCTCACGGGTGCGGGCGCTGACCGGCTCCAGCGAGCAATGCGGATGCACCAGCGCGCGCTGGTGCGGCAGGCTGGTCGCGCGCTGCCAGATCTCGAGCGCGGGGCGCGACGGCGCGACAACGGTGAAGGGAATCGCCTCGAACATCGTCTGCAGCGCGGCGAGGTGGCGTGGGCGCCATTCGCCATGGATGCAGACGAGGCAGCCATCGCTGCCCGGCGGGGGGGCGCCGCAAGGCGTGATGTCGTTGCGCAGAAGGTTGAAGCCGGGGCATAGCGAGGAGTAGTCGTGCAGCCAGCAATAATCCTCTGCCGGCGCGAGCGCGGCCTGCAAGGCGGTGAGCCGGGCGAGGTGATGCCCAAGCAGGCAATGGGCGACGAAGATGCGCGTTTCGTCGGGCCGCGCAGGGATCGCGGTCAAAATCTCCGCGAGGTCCTCGTACGACGAATTGCCGATATTCACCCCATCCAGAACCAGGCGCACCATGCCGGCGGTGGTATCGGCGGCGAACACCAGGTCCGGCTCGGCGGGCGAGATATTGAGGTAGGCGAACCGCCGCCGCGCATAGGCGGCCTGCTCGTCGCCGATGAACAGCTGCACCCCGCCGGTCGAGGCGATGTAGAGGTCATGGCTGGCCGAGAGGACGAACCCGTCGGATGTCGCGATGATGGCGCGGAGCACGCGGTCCAGATGGCTTGCCAGCAGCTTCACTATGGCGGTCGGGCGCGGCCAGTCCGCCGTCCGAAGCTCGGGCGCCACCGCCGCTTCGATGACACCGCGGCGGTACCCGCCCGGCCTGGCCGGGCGGCGGCCCTCTTTGCGACCGGAGATCAGATAATGCCAGAACGGGTTGACTTCGGCATCGCGAACGTCGGGATTGGCGGCGAGGTAGTGGGTGGTATCGAACCACGGTGCGGGCATGCGGCCTTCGCGCCAGCCGGCCGCGAGGTAGTGCAACACCGGGTCGAGACCGGACTCAGCGACATCCCGGTAGGTCGACAAATAAAACGCACGATCCAGTTCGGCGGCCACCGTCTGGGCGACCTCGCTGGTGTAATAGCCATCAGGGAGATGGACCGGCGCCGGCGCCAGCGCCGCGCGCAGGTTCGCCAGCCGCGTGCCGCGGCCGAACACGGCCTGGCGCGGCACGCCGGTGAAGCGCAGGCTCCCATCGTCGGGGTCGGCGATCGGGTCGGCGGTCGGGTCGGCGGAAACGGGCTGAACCGGCTCAGGTTCCTCGCCGTCATCCGCTTCTAGGATAACCCGTATCTCGGACTCTGCGGCCGGCGTGGGCTGCTCAGGCTCAGGCTCGGGCTGAGGTTCGGCCGCCGCGGGCTCGGCGGCGGGCGGCACCTCAACCGGTTCGGGGTCGGGTTCGGGCTCCGGCGCCGGGATCGCGGGGATGGCGATCGGCTGGGCGGCGAGCGTGGCATCTTCCGGTTGCACGCGGAATTCCAGCGTGGCGCCATCCGGGCCCGACAACGCCGCCGTCGGCACGAAGCGGAAACCGCAATAGGCGTCGCAGTCGAGCGCGGCCCCGACATCGGGCCGCGGCATTTCGGCGGTGAGGGTGGTGCTGGCTCCGTTGGAACTGAGAACCGTGACCTGATTGCGCGTCCGCTTCGTCCCGGACATCCGGTCCGCCACCACGACCCAGCCGAAGATCACCGTACCGCCCTCGGCCGGCTCCACCCGGCCGAGCACCGCCAAGGTGGGGAATGAGAATTCACGGATCCACCCGGCAGGGCGGCCGAGCGTGATCAGGTCGGCGGACTCACCGGATTCGATCAGGAGATCGAAGCGATGCGGCAAGCCGTCGAAAAACTGCGCGGGGATGGCGACGTGGAAACCAAGGCGGGCGCCGTGCTGGCTGTTTTCCCTCACATCGGCGCGCGCATCCCACACATCCGGGCGCTCGGCTTCGCAGCTGAAAGTGCTCGCCGGGGTCCCGTCGATCGACAAGGTAAGCGCCAGCGGGGTTGCAGCCCCCTGGCGGAACGCCCAACCCACGATACCACGATCCGTGACAGCCTCGATGAAGCCACGAATCATGCCTTCTCCGGCAGTGGAACTCATTGAAACTCCTGAAGACGCGATGACAGGCACCGGCAGTCGGGCATTCGCCGGCTGGCTAAGACCGGCCCTCAATTAAGCACGACGAAACGATGCTGGCCAGCGCGCGCTCCGAGCCGCCAGGCCGCGATGGATGGACAAGGCTTCATGTGCCGTTAGGACAGCGGTGATACATTCGGGGGTATACACCATTTCAACGCATGGCTGGCCCTCGTGTGACGTGGTTTTGCATGGCTCGATCTATCCCCAATTAGCCAAGCAATCGTGGTATTGGTCTCTTCCGGCCGCCAAGACACTGCGTGTCATTGGTGTCCGCAAGTTTCGCTCCGACTGGGGGCGATATCATCCGCGTTGGTCGATCGCCCCCCGATCGGCCACGTGTCGCGACGGTCCATCTCCTCCCCCGAGGGACCGTTAGCGTGAGAAAGCCGGTCCGCCCCCCCGCGGGCCGGCTTTCTATCGTTTTGGGCCGCTTCTAACCGGGCCCGGGCGTGGTTAGACTGTCACCATGTTGCGCGGAATCCTCACGGTCGGCGGCTGGACGATGGGCAGCCGTGTCCTCGGCTTCGCGCGAGATATCCTGATCGCCGCCATGCTGGGCGCCGGGCCGGTGGCGGACGCGTTCTTCGTGGCCAACCGGCTGCCCAACCTGTTTCGCCGGCTCTTCGGCGAGGGCGCCTTCAACGCCGCCTTCGTGCCGGCCTTCTCCGGCCTGCTGGCCGCCGAGGGGGAGGAGGAGGCCCGCGACTTCGCGGCCCAGGCGGCCTCGGTGATGGCGTTCTGGCTGGTCGGGCTGACGGTGCTGGCCGAGCTCTTCATGCCCGCGCTGCTGCTGGTGATGGCGCCGGGCTTCGCGGCGATTCCGGAGAAATACGCGCTGGCGGTGGAGCTGAGCCGCATCACCTTCCCCTATATGCCGCTGATCTGCCTGACCGCGCTGTTCTCCGGCGTGTTGAACGGGCTCGACCGCTTTGCGGCCGCGGCGGCGGCACCCCTGATTTATAATCTGATCTCGATCGGCTTCATGCTCGGCCTGGCGCCTCTGGTGCCGACGGCGGGGCATGCATTGGCCTGGGGAGTGTCGGTCTCCGGGATCTTTCAGCTCGGCTTGCTGGTGTGGGCGGTCCGGCGGGCCGGGATGGCGTTCACCCTGCCCCGACCACGTCTCACGCCGCGGATGCGGCTGCTGTTCCGGCGCATGGGGCCGGGGCTGGTGGGGGCGGGGGTGACGCAGCTCAACCTCGCGGTCGACGTCATCATCGGGAGCCTGTTGCCGGCGGGAACGGTGTCGATCCTCTATTATGCCGACCGCATCAACCAACTCCCGCTCGGCACCATCGGCGTCGCGGTCGGGACCGCCTTGCTGCCGACATTGTCGCGCCAGGCGCTCGGCGGCCAGGCGCGGGAGGCGATCGCGACGCTGAACCGGGCGCTGGAATACGCGCTCGCCCTCACCCTTCCGGCGGCATTGGCGCTGTTGGCGGTTCCTGGCCCGATCCTGTCGGTGTTGTTCCAGCGGGGCGCTTTCACCGCCGAGGATGTCCGGCTCTCGGCCCAGGCGCTGGCGGCCTATGCGGCGGGGCTGCCGGCCTTCGTGCTGGTCAAGGTACTGGTGCCGGCCTTTTTCGCCCGCGGCGACACCGCGATGCCGGTGAAGATCGGGATGGCGACGGTGGGGGTCAACCTCGCGCTCAATGTCGCCCTCATGGTCCCGCTGGCGCATCTCGGGCCGCCCCTGGCCTCATCGCTGGCGGCATGGGTGAACGTCGTCGTGCTGGCGGCGGTGTTGATCAGGCGCGGGCACATGGCGTTCGACGCGGCGCTGATGCGGGTCGTCCCGCGCATGCTGCTGGCGGGAGGGGCGATGGTGGCCGTGCTGTATGCGCTCGATGGTCTGGTCTTCGCGCGCATGGCGGGCGGGTGGCGCTGGGCCGGGCTTGGCGCGCTGGTGGCCGGCGGCATGGCGGCGTACGGGGCGGCGGGGCAGGCGCTCGGGGCCTTCGATATTCGCAGCGTGGCGCGCCGGCGCCGCTGAGGCCTGCCTGCGATGCGGGCAGGCCGGTTTGGTCGGATTCCCGGCTTCTGCACGTGATTTGGGCAGAGTTCGCCCGGTGCGATGCCCGATCGGTCACCATTCCCCCCGGAATCGGCTGGCACGGTTCTTGTTAACCGTTCCTGACAGCGCGTCGGTGTGCGCCCCGTTGGGGTGTGTGGGCGGCGCGACAACAGCCGAACGGGAGCAGGGCTGCGACATGAAACTCATCATGGCCATCATCAAGCCGTTCAAGCTCGACGATGTCCGCGAGGCACTGACGCCACTGGGCGTGCAGGGTCTCACGGTGTCCGAGGTGAAAGGCTTCGGCCGACAGAAAGGCCAGACGGAAATCTACCGCGGGGCCGAGTACCACGTGAATTTCCTGCCGAAGGTGAAGATCGAGGTGGCGGTGACCGCTGACCTCGTGGACCAGGTCGTCGAGGCGATCATCAAGGCCGCGCATACCGGCAAGATCGGCGACGGCAAGATCTTCATCATGGACATTCAACGCGCCGTACGCATCCGCACCGGCGAAGCCGACGAGGCCGCGCTGTGAGCGCCCCAGGGAAGGAACCTAACCGCATGACGAAACTCCTCCGGCGCGCCGCCCTGGCGCTACCGTTGCTCGCGCTCAGCCTGCCGGCCATGGCGGAAGAGGCGCCGAAGCTCGATTCGGGCGACACCGCATGGATGCTCACCAGCACGGCGCTCGTGCTGCTGATGACCGTCCCCGGGCTCGCGCTGTTCTATGCCGGCATGGTGCGCAAGAAGAACATCCTGGCGACCATGATGCAGTCCTTCATCATCACCGCGCTGGTGACGGTGATCTGGATGATCGCCGGCTACAGCCTCGCCTTCACCAATGGCAACGCCTATATCGGCGATCTCAGCCGCTTCTTCCTCAACGGGTTCGGCCCGGGCTGGGACAAGCCGTTCATCCTGGGCGCCGGCACCGAAGGCGCGGTGACCAACACCGTGCCGGAATCGGTGTTCATGATGTTCCAGATGACCTTCGCGATCATCACCCCGGCGCTGATCGCCGGTGCTTTCGCGGACCGTATGAAGTTCTCGGCGCTGCTGGTGTTCATCACGCTGTGGTCGCTGCTGGTCTACTCGCCGGTGGCGCACTGGGTGTGGGCGCCGACGGGCTGGCTGTCGAACGGCGTGTTCGGCCTGCCGGGTGCCGCGGACTTCGCGGGCGGCACGGTCGTGCATATCAACGCCGGGATCGCCGGCCTGGTCTGCGCGCTCGTGCTCGGCAAGCGCTTCGGCTATGGCAGCGAAAACATGGCGCCGTTCAACCTCAGCCTGGCCGTGATCGGCGCCTCGCTGCTGTGGGTGGGCTGGTTCGGCTTCAACGCGGGCTCCGCGGTGGCGGCCAATGGGCGTGCGGGCATGGCGATGACGGTGACGCAGATCGCCACCGCCGGCGCGGCGCTGGCCTGGACGTTCGCGGAATGGGCGAGCAAGGGCAAGCCCTCCGTGCTCGGCGCGATCTCCGGCGCGGTGGCCGGGCTGGTGGCGATCACCCCGGCCTCGGGCTTCGTGCTGCCGGGCCCGGCACTGATCATCGGCATCGTCGCCGGTGTGGTGTGCTTCTGGTCGGCGACCTCGCTCAAGCACATGCTGGGCTATGACGACAGCCTCGACGCCTTCGGCGTGCATGGCGTCGGCGGCATCATCGGCGCCCTGCTGACCGGCATCTTCGCCTACGGCCCGTTCACCGCGACCAAGGACGCGCCGAACGGGGTGAACATCGGCGGCCTCGCCCAGTTCGAATCCCAGGTGGTCGCGGTGCTGGCGACGCTGATCTGGTCGGGCGTGGTGACGTTCATCATCCTGAAGATCGTCGACGCGGTGATCGGCCTGCGGGTGACCGAGGACGAGGAACGCGAAGGGCTCGACGTGGTGCTGCACGGCGAACGCCTCGGCTAACGTGCCTTGAAGGAAAGGGCCCGGTTCGCGATGAGCGGGCCGGGCCTTTTTTGTTTGGGGTAGGTGTTCTTTTTGGGAACAAAAAATCAAATTTTCGAGCGGTTCGATGCCGTTGGCTTGGATTGGCGTGAGGGGCTGACGTGCTCGTTGACCCACCGGCTACGCGTCACGCACGCAAAATATCCGCCTAAGCAGAAATTTATCCTTGCATTCACCGCCCACGCGTTCTATATACGTTCCCATGCAGCTCGCACGCTCCCTCCCTGCGCCCACCCACGCCGAACCGCACCCCGCGGTTCTGCTCGGCGAAGCCGTGGCCGGAGTGCTGGCTTCTCTTCTCGCCCCCTGGGGCCTTTGGCGCCTCTTCCCGGGCGGCCGCGCGCTGCATGCCATGCTCACCCAATGGGGCCGCGATTTTGCCGCCCTCATGCAGCGCATCGCCCAGGGCCTGCCCGAACCGGCGCCGCGTGCGCCCGCGGCAACCCGCCCGTCCTCCGCCGTGCCCGAGCCTGTCCGCGCGCCGTCGCGCCTCCGCTCACGCCCGGACTCCGCTCACGCCCGGACTCCGTCCGCGCTCGCACCATCATTGCCCGTTCCACGCCGCGCCCGGCCCGCGTCCAACAAGTTGCGCCACGCCACCCCGCGCGCGCCGATCCGTCAAACCCAATCCGACGCCTTACCAGCGGGCAACCGCCCGCCGCGACCACCATTTTTCAAAAACCGCCCTTACCCGCCACGTCGACGCACGCCAATATTATTACGATTTAGCAACAAATATCGATCTTCCCCCTAAACCACCAAACCCCAAACGGATAGAAGTTTCCTGCTTCTTTTTCCCAAAAAGAAGCGCCTCCCTCAAACCGGCGGCTCCCCCTGCACCGGCTCCGCCCCACAAGACGCAATCAGCGCGGTAATCTCCACGCAGGCCGCCGCGATCGCGTCGGGGTCGTTCCCCTTGGCAATCAGCGCCACCCCATTAGCGTCCGGCCGGTAATAGGGGTAGCTGCCGATATCGAGCGCGGGGAAGCGGGCCTGGATGGCGGAGAGCCCCTCGGCGATGCGGCCTTCGGCGAGACCCTTGGCGTGGACGGCGCCCATGCGGATCGGCGGCCCGCCGGTGAGGGTCGGTGCCAGATTGCGGAACATCGCCTGCATGATCCGCGGCACCCCGGCCATCACGTGCACGTTGCCGATGGTGAAACCGGGGGCGGTAGAGATTTCGTTGTCGATCAGCGTGGCACCCCGCGGCATGGTGGCCATGCGCTGGCGGGCGGCGTTGAATTCGCCGGGGGCGTAGCGCGCATCGAGCCGCGCCCAGGCCTCGGGGTGCGGTTCCCAGGGCACGCCGAAGGCGGCGGCGACGCATTCGCTGGTGATGTCGTCATGCGTCGGTCCGATGCCGCCGGTGGTGAACACGTGATCGAACTTGGCCCGCGCCTCGTTGACGGTGGAGATGATCGTCGCGGGGATATCGGGGATGACGCGGACTTCGCGGAGCGGGATGCCGATTTCGCCGAGGCCCACGGCGATGAACTTGATGTTGGCGTCCTGCGTCCGGCCGGACAGCACTTCATTGCCGATGACCAGCAGGCAGGCGGTCGGGTTGGTGCTCATGGGACGGTCTCCTCGATATGCGGCGAGCCTACAGGAAGTCCCGCAGCAAGGGCACCAGGGGCCGGTCGGCCTCGGGCATGGGGTATTCGGACAGCTTCTCAGGCCGCACCCATGCGAGCGCCTGGTTCTCCCGCCCGCTCGGCGTGCCTTTCCAGCGCCGACACAAATAGAGCGGCATCAGGAGATGGAAACTGTCATATTCATGGGAGGCAAACGTGAACGCAGCCAGGCAATTGGAGGCCACATCGATCCCCAATTCCTCCTTCAACTCGCGGATCAGCGCGGCCTCGGGGGTTTCGCCGGGGTTGAGCTTGCCGCCGGGGAATTCCCACAGCCCCGCCATTTTCTTCCCCTCCGGCCGCCGCGCCAGCAGGATACGCCCGTCCCGATCCACCAGCGCGCACGCCGCCACCAGTACCAACGGCTTGCCCCCATCGGCCCGCGTCTCCACCTCCGGTGCCCCGAACAAATCCGTCCGATTAGCCTCGAACCGCAGCACCTTCACCGCCCCCCCACGAGCGGTGAACATCTCCTCCCCCTCGCCGACATGGCGGAAACCGATCCGCCGCAACACCGCCTGGCTCGCCCCGTTGGAGGTCGCCACCGAAGCATGCACCCGTGTGATATCGAGATTGGCCAACGCCCAGCGCGCCATCTTCCCTGCCGCCTCGCTCGCCACCCCGTGGCCCCAGAATTTGAGACCCACCCAATACCCGAGCTTCGCCCCCTTGCCGTCCTCATCGAGCCGCAGCCCGACCCCGCCGACCAGGATTTCCCGTTCTCCCTCCCGCCCGGTAATCGCGAGATGCCAGGCCCGCCTGGCGGTCAGCGCCTCCCGGGTAAACCCGATCCAACTCTCCGCGACATCCGGCGGATACGGGAACGGCACCTCGGCGAGATCCCGACAGACCTCCCAGTGGTTCATCAGATTATGCAACTCCCCCGCATCCCCCGGCACGAAGGGACGCAGCACGAGCCGCTCGGTGGCGATCGGGGCGAAATCATCAACCATGCCGCCTGAAGTGCCCAACGCCGCCGCGCCACGCAAGCCCTTGCCGCGCCGCCGTGTCATGATGGGAGATCGAGTTGCAGCAAAACCGGCACCTTGCCGCGATCAGTCGAATGCCGCCCAACGATATAGACCCGCCCGGCATTGTCCCGCACGTCCGAGCCGTAGATCAGCTGGATCCGCCCAAGGGGCAAATCGATCCGCCGCGCCCGGGATTGCCCGGTGGCGAGATCACGCACCACCCAGTCCCAAACGTCGGGAGCCGCCTGCGCCAGCCCGCCGATCCGGTTGCCATCCCAGGCGAACAGCGAGGACGCATACGACCGCCCATCCGGATGAAACCAGCCGAGCGGGGTAACCAGCGCCGGCTCGCCCGGCTGAATAAGATGGAGGAATCCGGCCGAGGTCGCGATGACAATGCTTCCGTCCGCCATCGTCGCGAGCCCGATGATCCCATGCGCCGCGGACGGGGACATGCCCGGCGCGTAATTCTCCAGCGTGGTCGTACCCCGCAGGGTCATCGGGGGCGCGAACTCCAGCAGTTCCGCGCGCACTACGCCATCGGCGCCGACCTGAACGCGGGGAACAAACGCATGCCCCCGCACATCGGCCAGGATGTTGCGGCTCATGTGCCCGCCTGGCGCGCCGATCTCGCGGCGGGCGACGGCGCCAGTGTGGATGTCGACGGAGTAGAGCACATGCCCCCACAGCCCGAGCGCCCATACCGTCCGCCCGCCGCCGGCCGCGCAGGTCAGCCCCTCCGGTATCGCGAGATGGTGCCGCCATCCGGTCTCCCCCGGCGCCAGTGACCAGAGATGCGAGCCCCAGCGGGGTGGCGCGCTGCCGTCATCGACTTCGCCATCCTCGTCGGTGGAAGTGAACCACATCCGGCCATCCTCCATCGGGAGGATTTTCGAATGGATCTTGATCTGCGTCTCGTCTGGCCGGCGCGACGGGAGTTGTCCCAGCACGTCTCCCCGATCGGTGACGGTGCCGCTGATCGGGTCGAACCGCATGAGATGGGCCGAGCCCCCATCCAGCGCCGAGACACCGAACCAGATGCCGCCCGCCGGGTCGCGCCCGGTGGCGCCCCAGATGGCGTGGGCGCCGGGGAAATCGGGGAGGGGGATTTCTCGGACGGCCGGAAGCCGTAGCGGATCGGCCGCAAGCGCCGGGCCGGCGGCCAGGGACGCGAACCCGCCGAGCGCCGCCCGGCGGGAGAGCGCGGGGTGGCTCAGCTGCGGTAGCTGCCGTTGATGTCGATGTAGCCGTGCGTCAGGTCGCAGGTCCACACCGTCGCCTTGCCCTTGCCGAGGCCGATATCGACGGCGATGTTGACCTCCTGGCCCTTCATGTGGGCGACCACCGGGGTCTCGTCATAGCCCGGCACCACGCCGCCGTCCTTGGCCATCCACACGCCGCCGACGCCGACCGAGATCTTGTCGCGATCGGCCGGTTCGCCGGCCTTGCCGACGGCCATGACGATGCGGCCCCAATTGACGTCCTCGCCGGCGATGGCGGTTTTCACCAGCGGCGAGTTGGCGATCGCCATGCCGATGCGCTTGGCGGATTTCGCCGTGGTGGCGCCGGTAACGTCGATGCGGATCAG
>CAIWAJ010000071.1:0-4039 GCA_903910565.1 uncultured Rhodospirillales bacterium | reverse complement strand
CGGCGCCCGAGCAACCGCGGCCCGCGCCGCCGCCGCCGGATGTGGCGGCCCCGCCGCCCGCCGCCGCGCCGCCGCCCGTGGTTGAGGTGCAGTACCGCCCGCTCCCGAATGACGACCGGTACCGCTCACCCGAGCACCTGACGGTCTCGGAGGTGCCGGTCTCGCGGATTCTCGTGATCGGTTCCTGCTTTTCCGGGGCGCTGCCGGTCTATCTCGGCCACGCCTTTCCCGGCGCCCAGAGCGATCACGTGCTCTACAATCACGCCGGTACCTTGCCGGCCACGCCGCCGCAGCCGATCGAAGCCTATGATTTCCAGGTCATCGCGCTCGGGCTGCGCACCGCGATGCCGGAGCAGTTGTATTACCGCCTCGCCTATAATGACGTTGCCGGCTACGAGGCGGCCTTCGCCACGGCGCGCGAGCGGCTGCTGCAGATGCTGCACGGGGCGCTGGAATACCGGACGCAGCGCCAGATCGTCACCTTCGTTTCCAACTATGCGCTGCCGCAGCAGAACGCCATGGGGCGGCTGCTGCCGCGGTACGACCTGCGCAATCCCGTTTATTTCATCGAGCAGCTCAACCGGGTGATGGCCGAGGAGATCGAGGCGATGCCGGGCGTGTATCTGCTCGATGCCGACCAGGTCAGCGCCAATTTCGGCCGCAAATATATCAAGGATGACGTGGTCTCGATGACCACGCACAATTCGGTGCTGACGGATTTCGAGATCGAGTTCGACCGGAACCGCCTCGAAGTGCCGGACGTCATCAGCAGTCATCAGGCGTTCCGCACGGTCGAATATGCCGTGGCGATCTGCCGGGAGATTCGGGCGATGTACCGCACCGTCCGCCAGGCGGACCAGGTGAAGGTGGTGATCGTCGATCTCGATGACACGATGTGGCGCGGCGTGGTTGCCGAGGAAGGTGTCGGCCGGCCGATGCTCACCGAGGGGTGGCCGGTCGCGGTGGCGGAGGCGCTGACCTTCCTCAAGCGGCGCGGCGTGCTGCTGGCCATCGTCAGCAAGAACGATGAGGCGCGTATCCGCGAATTGTGGCCGAGCATCTATGGCTCGCGGCTGGAGCTGAGTGATTTCGCCTCGGTGAAGATCAACTGGGAGCCGAAGGCCGACAACATCGAGCGCATCCTGGCGGAGCTCAATCTCCTGCCGCGCAGCGCGGTGTTCATCGACGACAACCCGGTGGAGCGCGCGAGCGTTGCCGCCGCCTACCCCGATCTGCGCATCCTCGGCACCTCGCCGTATTTGTGGCGGCGCATCCTGCTGTGGAGCCCGGAGACCCAGGTGGCCTATGTGACCGAGGAATCGGCGCGGCGGACCGAGATGATCCAGGCGCAGGTGGCGCGGGAGACGGAGCGCACGCGGATGAGCCGGGAGGAATTTCTCGGGACGCTCGACGTGCGGATCCGCATGTTCGCGGTGCGGGAGATCGGGGATTCCCGGTTCGCGCGGGCGTTCGAGCTGATCAACAAGTCCAACCAGTTCAACACCACGGGCAAGCGCTGGACGCAGGATGAATGCCAGGCCGCCTTCAATGGCGGAACGGTGTTCTGGGCCTTCGAGGTGGATGACCGCTTCACCCAATATGGCGTGGTGGGCGTCGCGATCGCCGATGGCGGGGTGATCGAGCAGTTCGTCATGAGTTGCCGCGTCGTCGGGCTCGGGGTTGAGGTAGCGGTGATTGGCGCGGTTGTCGGACAAGCCGGCGGCGAGGCGGCCGCGCGGCTGGTGGAGACGGACGCCAATTTCCTGTGCCGCGATTTGTTTGCCCGCTGCGGCTTTGTCGAGGAGGACGGGGCGTGGCGGGTTTCCGCGGGGAACGTGACGCCGCGGCCGGCGCATATTCTGGCGTTGGAGATGCCGGAGATGGCCGGGGCGTGATGGGTTAGCGGGGAAGATAGGCTGCCCTCTGTGTAAACCAAGAAAACACCCCCCATCTCCAGCGCCCGCATGACATCGTGCTGCCGCCCGTGCCCGACAGCGGCTAAAACCCACGAATTCACCGAGAAGGACCGGATCATGCGCGCCTGGAGGGTTCACGAGCTGGCCGCGGGGGCCACGTTCCGCCTGGTGCGTGGGATGGCGCCCTTGCCGCCGGCGCTGGATGCCGAGGTTGACCGCATATGGGCGGCGGCGCAGGTGCGCGCGGATGGCAAGCTGTTCAATGGGCGGGTGTTCAGCGCCGATGTGATCACGCCGCATCTGGTGTGCGGCCATTGGACGGAATTCCGCCGCATCGTCGCGCAGATGAACCGGCATGAGCTGTTTGCGGTCATTGGGGCCCGGCCGCTTGCGGTTGGCGGGGTGATCCGCGGGCCGGACGGGGTGATTTTCGGGCGCCGGCCGGCCCGCGCCGTCTACCAGGCGGGGGAGTGGCAATTGCCGCCGGCGGGGAGTGTCGACCCGGGGGTTGGCCGGCCGGACGGGACGGTCGACGTGGTTGCGCAGTTTCTGGTGGAGCTTGGCGAGGAACTCGGCATGTCCAGCGCGGACGTGCATGATCCGCGCCCGCTCTGCATCGTGGAACACGAGGGCAGCCATGTGCTCGACCTCGGCATCGCCGCGACCACCCACCTCACCGCCGCCGAAATCCGCGCCCGCCACGCCGCCGGCGGCAATGCCGAATACGACCCGCTGGCGTTCGTGCCGATCCCGGACGTGCCCGCCTTCATTGAGGGCGGTGGGACGCTGATGAACCTGCAGGCGCCGATTTTTCTGCGGCGGGCGGGGGTGTTGAAAGGAGAGGTTTAGGAAGGAAGCGCTTCTTTTTTGAAAAAAAGAAGCAAAAAACTTTTATTCCCTTGGTGTGTGCCGCTCCCAGCTAGCCCGCGGGGGGTACGCCAACGGCATGGATGGAGCAGAAAGTTTTTTTGGTTCTTTTTGTTCACAAAAAGAACACGCTTCCCTACTTCAACGCTGCCAACGCTTCCGCATGCAATTCACGTGTGGCCGCCGCGAGGATGGTGCCGTTGCCGTGGCGGCCGAGGGGGTTGCCGGACCAGTCGGTGACGGTTCCGCCGGCGTGGCGGACGATGGCGTCCAGCGCGGCGTAGTCGTGCAGGGCGAAGCCGTCGGAGGCGATGAGGTCGACGCGGCCTTCGGCGAGGAGGCCGAAAACGTAGAAGCTGTCGGCGATGACGGTTTTGCGGTGGTTGAGGCGCAGGCGGGCGAGGCGGGCGTGGTGGGCGCGGGCGAAGGTATCGTAGCCCATGGTGCTG
This sequence comes from uncultured Rhodospirillales bacterium, assembly GCA_903910565.1. Taxonomy (GTDB): domain Bacteria; phylum Pseudomonadota; class Alphaproteobacteria; order Acetobacterales; family Acetobacteraceae; genus CAIYPH01. Next base: position 807 of record CAIWAJ010000071.1, on the reverse strand, counting down.
ATGACCGCGTCTTCGAGGGTGCGGTGGGCGCTGGTGTGGACTGGCGTGCTGCCGCGTGTGGTGCCGTGGCCTTTAGCGCCGAGCCAGCGGTGGCGGAGGAGGGGCTGTTCGGCGAGGCCGATGATGGTTTCCTCGCCGTGCATGAGGCCGAGGAGGAAGCCGAACAGGGGAAGGCCTTGGACGTATTCCTTGGTGCCGTCGAGCGGATCGATCACCCAGACGTAGTCGGCATCGACGCGGACGGGGGGGAATTCCTCGCCGTGGATGCCGTGGGCGGGGTAGGCGCGGAGGATTTCGGCGCGGACGGCATGTTCGACGGCTTTGTCGGTATCGGTGACGGGGGAGCCGTCGCCCTTGATTTCGACCTGGGGGGGCAGGCTGGCGCGGGTGCGCAGGATGTCGCAGGCGATGTCGCCGAGGTGATGGGCGAAGGCCACGAATTCGGCCGGGCATGTCTGGTTCATGGGGTGCCTCAAGCTGGTGGGCGTTGGCCTAGCGCGTTGGCGAATTGATGCCAAGCTTGGGGGGTGGTAGGAAGGAAGCGGTTCTTTTTTGAAAAAAAGAACCAAAAAACTTTTGGTCGTCTGACTCGGAGTTGCCTGGGGAGGTGCCGCAGCCAGCGGATAAAAGTTTTTTACTTCTTTTTTTCCAAAAAAGAAGCGCTTGCTTCCTCAACTCCTACGAAGAACGGCATGCAGGAAACCTTCGACTTCGTGATCGTCGGCGCCGGTTCGGCCGGCTCGGTGCTGGCCAACCGGCTGAGCGCGGATGGGCGGAGCCGCGTGCTGCTGCTGGAGGCCGGGGGCT
>CAIWAJ010000070.1:0-5082 GCA_903910565.1 uncultured Rhodospirillales bacterium | reverse complement strand
GCCTGGCCCGACAATCCGCCGCCCTTGACGGTGCAGAAGACGTCGAACTGGTTGTAGCGATCGGCCACCAGGAAGGGCTGGGTGATCAGCATCCGCAGCACGGGGCGGGCGAAATACTGGCCCACGCGCTTGCCGTTGACGGTGATCTCGCCCTTGCCAGGCTTGAGCCAGACGCGCGCGGTGGCGTTCTTGCGTCGGCCGGTGGCGTAGGAACGGCCAAGGGCGTCGCGCTTCGGCTCCACCTTCGGGCGCTCGGCGGGGATGGCGGTGGCGACCGCGAGATCCTTGAGGTCCGCGAGGGTGCGGCTCGTGGTGCCGGATGTCGTTTCTGACATGGGTCTCAGCCTCGCTGGTTCTTGGGATTGAGCGCCGCGACGTCGAGCGGCTTAGGCTGCTGGCCGGCATGCGGGTGTTCGGCGCCGACGTAGACATGGAGGTGCTTCATCTGCGCGCGCTGCAGTGGGCCGCGGGTGATCATCCGCTCGACGGCCTTCTCAACCACGCTCTCCGGGTTCGCACTGGCGAGCCGCTGGGCGATGCTGCGGCCCTTGATGCCGCCGGCATAGCCGGTGTGGTAGTAGAAGATCTCATTCTCGGCTTTGTTGCCGGTGAGCTTCACCTTGTCGGCATTGACGACGACAACGTTGTCGCCGCAATCGACGTGGGGGGTGAATTGTGGCTTGTGCTTGCCGCGCAGACGGTTGGCGATGACGACGGCGAGGCGGCCAAGAACCAGGCCTTCCGCGTCGATCAACACCCAATCCTTTTGCACCTCCGCGGGCTTCAGCGAGAGGGTCGTTTTCATCCGGGGTATCCCTTCAAATAGAGGCCGGCTTATGAGTGCCATCCTAAGCCCGGTCAAGGGATTTTCGACGCGGTAACAGGATACCGTTCAAATAAAATCCAACAAAAATGGCCGTTGCGGCGGCGGCGCGTAACGATTATGCCTCAGGGCATGTCACCCATGTCTCAGTGATATGACTGATATAGCGTTCGTCCTCGGTGCGACAGGGCGACAAGGTGCATCCGTGTGCCGCCGTCTGGCCGAGGCGGGCCGGACGTACGTGCCGGTAATGCGCAATGTCGCGGCTTGGCGTTCGCTCGGCCTGCCGGGTGAGCGCCGGGTGGTTGACCTCGCGGATGTCCGCACAATGACTGACGCACTCTCAGACGCGCGGCTGATAATCTGCTGTGCTCCACCTAGTTTTCTACCAGGAATACTCACGGTCACCGATCATGACGTGCGGTTGATCGCGCTCGCCGGACCGATCCGATATCGGCGTACGACTGATGGCGACGAACTCGGCAAGCGTGCCGGGCAGGCCGCCTTCATTAGCTCCGGCCGGCGCGGCGTCATGCTGCACCCGACGTTTCTTTATGGCCGTAGCGAGGTAGGAGCGCTGCTGACGCGGCTGCGTGCATCAAAGATGATCGCCTTGCCCGGTGGCGGACGGCGGATCATCCAGCCGGTGCATGAGGGAGACGTGACCGATGCCATACTGCAGGCGATCGACTGGGACTGGCCGGGGCCACGCAACCTGGTGGCAGCTGGGCCCCGCCCGATGCGTTTCGATGCCTTCCTCGCGGCGATCGCTCGGGCAGCGGGGGTCGCGATGCCGCGGTTGATGACCGTGCCGGGCATGTTCGCGGGCGTCCTGGGTGCCGGGGATTTTCACCTGCCGGACGAGGACCAGAACTTTCCTCTGGAGCCCCTGACCGAGCTGCTGGGCCGCCCTCCGGTTGCGCTCGACGCGGGTCTCGCGAGCAGTGTCAGCTGAAGCCGGCAATCCGCCGTGCGGTATCAGGATCGAGGAACCCCGCGACCGTTGCCGCCGTCTCAGCCGCCATCGCCCGATCGAGCCCCGCGCGATCGGTCAATGCGCGACGAAGTGCTGCGACCGGGCCGGGCGGTAGGGTGGCGATGTGGCGGGCGAGGGCGAGGGACTCTGGCTCCAGCTCGGCGTCGGCGACCACGCGGTAGGCCAATCCCCAGTCCCGCGCTTCTGCGGCGCCGAACTTTTCGCCGAGCATGATGAGCGCGCGGGTTCGTTGGAGACCAATCAGGCGGGGGAGCAGGGCGGTCACTCCGCCGGTGACGAAAAGGCCCCAGGAGACTTCCGAGAAGAAGAAACGCGCGGTCTCGGAGACCACTGCGAAATCGCAGTTGATCATCCATTCGAGCCCACCCCCCACCGCCCAACCGCGCACGGCGGCCACCACTGGGCACCGGCCGTGCATCAAAGCACGGGTGACGTCCTGGATGCGGTCGACATAGGCGTGGGTAGCGGCTTCACCGGTGGCCTGGCTTTCGAATTCCTTGAGGTCATCGCCGGAGCAGAAGGCGCGGCCGGCGCCGGTGAGCAGGATGCAGCGTGTTTCATCGGCGGCATTGGCGGCGTCGAGGGCGGCGATGAGGTGTTCCAGCAGGTCGGGCGTGATGGCGTTGAGGCGGGTGGGGCGGTTGAGCGTGAGGCGGACGACACCGCCATCGAGTGTTTCGGTGAGAACGGTTCCAGTCATGTCCTGATCACTCTCCGTGTTTTGCCTTCCGCGCGCGGCAGATTGCCGGGTGGCAGCAGGGTGACGCGGGCGGTCACTCCGAGGTCGCGCTTGATGGTGGCTTCGAGGTGGGCGGCGAGGCTCGGCTCGGCGGGACCGGCGAGTTCGGCTTCCACCGGGAGAACATCGTAGGGCGGGCGGGCGAGGACGATGCGGTATTCGCCGGAAAGGGCGGGCTCACGGGTCAGCACGGCGGCGATCTGGGTGGGGAAGACGTTGATCCCGCGGACCACCACCATGTCATCGGCCCGGCCGATCACCCGGAAACGCGGCGCGGTGCGGCCGCATTGGGCGGGGGCGGTCGCGGTGAGGCGGATGATGTCGCCGGTGCGGAAGCGGATCAGGGGCTGGCATTGGCGGCTCATGTGGGTGAGCACCAGTTCGCCTCCTTCGCCCTCGCGCCAGGGCAGCACCGAGCCGGTCGCGGGGTCGATCAGTTCGGGGTGCAGGACGTCGAGCGCCATGAAGTGGAGGTCGGGGTCCTGCTCGGTCTGGCCGGCGAAATTGCAGAAGACGTCGGAGACGCCGTAGTTGCTGTTGCGCGGTTCCCAGCCCCAGACCTTCCGCAAGCGGGCGCGGAATTCGGGGTCGTCGAGGCCGGGTTCGCCGCCGAACAGGCCGAGCTTGAGGCCGAGGTCGCGCGGCGCGAGGCCGGGGAAGTGTTCGGCGATCACCGCTTCCAGCACCGCGGGGTAGGAGGGGGTGCAGGAGAGGGCGGTGATTCCGAGTTCGCGGATGGTGCGGACCAGGAGCTGGGTGTCCCCGACGCCGAAGGGGACGACGGCGGCCCCGGTGGCTTCGAGGGTGGTGTGGTCGGTGAAACCGCCCATCCACATGCGGTAGTTCAGGCAATGGGCGACGATGTGGCCGGGGCCGAGGCCGCCGGCGGATTGGGCGCGGGCGCCGACGATGGCGGTTTCGTGGGCGTCTCGGGCGGAGAGGGCGATGTTCATCGCCGTTCCCGTGGTTCCCGAGGTGCGGTGGATGCGGGCGATGCGGTCCTGGGGGGCGGCGAGGTAGTCGCCGAAGGGCGGGTGGGCGGCCTGGCTTTGGCGCAGCATCTCCTTGTCGGTGAAGGGCAGGGAGCCGAGGTCTTCGAGGCGGGCGGGCGGGTGGGCACCGTTCCAGGCGCGGCGATGGAGCGGTGAGTGGGCGGCGACAAAGGCGCGCTGGGTGTCCCACAGGCGCTGGCGGTGGGCGGCGAGGGTAGCGAGATCAGCGAAGTCGGCGCGATCGACCAGCATGGCTCAGCCCTTGACGACCCGGCGTTCGTACCACTGGGCGAAGACGGTGGCGGGGAAGAGGAGGACGAAATAGACCAAGGCGACGATGGTGTAGGTTTCGAGCGGGCGGTAGGTGTCCGCCGTGATGAGCTGGCCCTGGTAGAGCAGGTCGGGCACCGCGATGGTGGAGACCAGCGAGGTGTTTTTGAGCTGGATGATCGACTGGTTCATGAAGGGCGGGATCATCCGCTTGATCGCCTGGGGCAGGATGACCTGGCGCATCATGTGCCAGCGCGACAGGCCGAGGGCACGTGCGGCGTCCCACTGGCCGGGCTCGATGGAGATGATGCCGCCGCGGAAAATCTCGGCATAGAAGGCGGCGGTGTAGAAGGTGAGCACCATGGTGGCCGCGGCGATGGCGGGGATCTGGATGTTGAGGATGACGGGCAGGGCGTAATAGAACCAGACGATCTGCACCAGGATCGGGGTGCAGCGGAAGGCCTCGATGAAGGCGATCAGGGGCCAGTTGATAAGGCGGGACTTGGAAAGCCGGGCGATGCCGACGGCGAGGCCGAGGATGAGGCCGAGGAGGATGGTGCCGGCGGTGTAGGCGAGGGTGACTTCGATGCCGGTGACGAAGAGCCAGCGGTAGCGCCAGAGGAAATCGAAGCTCCACTCGTAGCCCATCGTGCCTCCGCGCCGGTTGGAATGTGTCCCTGGGGTAATGGGGGCGGGGGGTTCGGCGGGTCAAGGAGGAAAACGGCGGGCGAGATTTTTAGTTATTATATCGTAACAAAATAGACGCACTTCGGGTGTCGCTTCCTTAGGCTCCGAATGGCACGGGGCCAGGGGGGCTCGGGTTGCGGCGGGGGGAATGCGCGGAAGGGTTGGTCGCGCGGGGGCGCGGGCAGGGCTTGCCGGACAGGCTGCGCCTTGGGGACTGTCGCACCGACGGCGCTGGGGCGGCGCGGGCGGGCGGTGGGTGCGCGGACGGATTTCGGGCGTTGCGACGCGGGAGAGCGGGGCGCCGATTGGCGCGGGGGCTCGGGTGTGGGTTTATGCGTGGGCGCGGGGAGGCCGGCGGCGAGGCGGTGCATGAGGGCGGTGAAATCGCGGGAGAGGGCCTGCATCTGCGCCCGGAACGCGCGGCCGCCGGGGAGGAGGCGCCACAGGGACCACCGCCCGCCGCAGATGGCGGTGACGATCAACCCGACAATCTCCGCCAGACGGACCGCGGGATGCGGCTCGCCTTGGGTGGGCTCGGGGGAGGGGGGCGGGGTGTTCATGGGGAGGAATATAG
>CAIWAJ010000069.1:0-2849 GCA_903910565.1 uncultured Rhodospirillales bacterium | reverse complement strand
GATCGTGATCACGGTGATCCTCGGGCTCGCGGTGCTGGCGCCCTATCTCGCGCCCTATGACTGGAACGCCAACAGCCAGGGCCGCCGCCTCGCCCCGATGACGGCCGAGCACTGGTTCGGGTGTGATCTGTTCGGGCGGGATATCTTCAGCCGTGTGATCTACGGCGCCCGCTTCTCGCTGGCGATGGGGCTGTCCACCGTCGCCATTTCGTTGGTGTTCGGCGCCCTGCTCGGCATCGTCATCGCCTATGGCGGCGGGCGGATCGACCGGATCGGCGCGCGGGTGATCGACTCGATGTTGTGCTTTCCGCCGATCATCCTGGCCATCCTCATCGTCGCCGTGCTCGGCGTCGGGCTGATGAACGCGGCGCTCGCGGTGGGCATCTCCGGCATCCCCCGCTTCGCCCGCATCACCCGCGCCGCCACGCTCTCGCTGGCCGCGCGGGACTTCGTGGAGGCGGCGCGCTCGGTGGGCGCCGGCCACACGCGCATCGTGCTGCGCCATCTGCTGCCCAATCTTGCGCCGATCCTTATTGTGATCGCCACGCTCGATCTCGGTGGCGCGGTGCTGTTCACCGCCACGCTCTCCTTCCTCGGCCTCGGCGCCCAGCCGCCCACGCCCGAATGGGGCGCGATGCTGAACGCAGGGCGAGAATATGTGCGCTACGCGCCGTGGACGATGATTTTTCCGGGGTTGGCGTTGTTTCTCACTGTGATGGCGGTGAATTTGGTCGGGGATCGGTTGAGTTTGATTCTTGATCCCAGGCAAAGGGATAGGAGTTAGGAAGGAAGTTCTCCTTTTTTGGAAAAAAAGGAGCAAAAAACTTCTATCCGTTTGCTTCACGGCTTCCCGGAGAGACTCCGAACCAAACGGTTAAAAGTTTTTTGGTTCTTTTTTTCAAAAAAGAACCGCTTCCTTACTTTACCGCAGCCAACGCCATATCAAGCGCATGGCGCAGCCGATTGGCGGCGCGAATGGCACTGACTTCGGCAAATCTTGCGTCATCGCTGTCCGGCGCCGTGCCCGCGAGGCGGCGCATTGCGTCGAGCACCGGCCAGGGGGCGAGGCCGAGGGCGGGATCGTGGTCGAAGCGGTCCCCCTTGGTGTAGTCGAGCGGCACCAAAGCGCGGCCGATCGCCATCAGGGCGGCGTCCTCACCGACGAGGGCGGCGGCGGCGCGCAGGCGCTCGGCGCGGGCGATGAGGCCGGCGAGATCGAAGCGGTCGCCGAGTTTGGCGCGGAGCGATGTGAGTTCGGCGAGGAGATCGCTCGCGGTTTCGGCGTAGTCGAGCGGGAGGCGAGCTTCGCTGAGCAGGCGCCAGAGCGTGTGGACGTAGATGCGGGTGTCGCGGGCGAGGTTGTCGGGGTCGATCTTGTCGATGGTGTCGTGCGGCGTGTGCCACCACCAGCCGAGCCCGGCACCGCGACGGCCTCCGCCGCCGAGCACGCCGGCCGCGGGGTTGATGGTGCTGCCGGCGGGCTGCTCGCTCATGCCCATGTACATGGCGGGGATGCCGATGCCCCAGAAGGACTCGTCGCCGGCGCGGGCCATGCGGTGGCCGGCGTGGGTCTCGCCGCTTTGGGCGAGCACGGCATCGGCGGCGAGCCCGCGCAGTTCGGCGGCCGACGGGGTGTCGGACAGCACGGTGGCGCCGATGCCGCCGGTGCTGTCGACGTTGACGTGCACCACGCAGCGGCGGTTCAGCTCGTCCCAGCGGGTGTCGGCATACCAGGTGGAGCCGGAGTAGCGGCCGTGCGAGTGGCCGGACCAGAAGCAGAGGCGCAGGCCGCGCTGCCAGGCGTCGCGGCGCCCGGCGGCGATGCGGGCGACTTCGAGCATGGTGGCATTGGCGCTGCCATTATCCATCACGCCGTAATACCAAGTGTCATGATGGCCGGAGAACATCACGAAGGGGGCGTCGGCGGGGGCGCCGGCGGGGAAAAGCTCGGCCTCGAGGATGGGCGTTTTGCGCCAACGGGTATCGACCGCGGCATGCAGCGTCGCGCTCACCGGGGCGTTGCCGGCGAGGGCGGCCTTGAGGCGGACGCCGTCGGACTGGCCGACCGAAACCACCACGGTGGTGGGCAGGTTGGCGACGGTCTCCGGCGTCGGGTTGCCCCAGACCGCGGAGATGCACATTTCGTGCGGGTCGTCGTACGGCGCGATGTGGATCTGCCCGGCGGCGCCGGCCTGGCTGGCGCGCAGGCTGACGGCGGGGGTGGCGATGCCGTCGAGCAGGAGGATGCGGCCGGTGACGTCCTGCGCCGCGAAATCGGCGGGGGCGCCGGTGCCGAGATAGATCACCTCGGCGGTGAGCCCGGCGCCCTGGGTAGGGCGGGAGAAGGAGTGGGTGATGGTATGCGGCACGATGCCTGCCATCTCCAGCCGCGCCGCGCCGGGCAGGCTGATATAGGCGTCATGCAGGATGAGGTGGGTCGCGTAACCCATCGCGTCGAGCTGGGCCTGGAGGTAGCGGAAGGACTCCAGCTCCTCCGGCGTGCCTGAGAGCTTGATGCGCTTGGCGAACTCGGTGACGTGGCGCATCAGAGCCGCGCTATCGACGGCGGCGATCAGGTCGGCGGGCGGTTGGGTCATGGCGGCGGCTCCTCGGCTAGGGGTGATGGTCGCAGCCTGGGGGGCGGGGGGCAAGATGGGGAAGGAAGCGCTCCTTTTTTGAAAAAAAGGAGCAAAAAACTTTTATCCGCCTGTTATGTACCGCTCCGACCTATCCGCGAGGTGTACGCCAACGGCATGGAACGGAATAAAAAGTTTTTTTACTCCGCTCACCTGAGAACCCGAATTTTTGGGCCGCGTTGATGCCATGATACGTGGAACCGAAAACGGAAG
>CAIWAJ010000068.1:0-5224 GCA_903910565.1 uncultured Rhodospirillales bacterium | reverse complement strand
GAGTTCAGACGTGTGCTCTCCGATCTGCGGTCGCGCATGGCGGTTTCGACCAGGCGGGTGGCTTCGGGGGAGGTCAGTTTCTCCTTGGTCTGGCCCTGGAATTGCGGGTCGCGGATGAAGGCGGAGAGCTTGGCGCAGAGGGAGACCGCGACGTCATCGGCGACGATCTGGGCGGCGCGGCGGTTGGAGCGGGCTTCGCCCCAGGCGCGCAGGCCTTTGAGGAGGGCGGCGCGGAAGCCGGCCTCGTGGGTGCCGCCTTGGGCGGTGGGGACGGTGTTGCAGTAGGAGTGCAGGAAGCCTTCGCCCTGCTCGACCCAGGCGAGCGCCCATTCGGCGCGGCCGGCGGGTTTGCCGTCGGGGCCGGGGGGGAGGGAGGCTTCGCCGGACCATATGGGGGAGACGGGGGCGTTGCCTTCGATATCGGCTTCGAGACTGTCGCGCAGGCCGCCGGGGAAGTGGAGCACGGCTTCGGCGGGGGCTTCGTCCTTGGTGCCCTTGAGGAGCGAGGGGTCGCAGGACCAGCGGATTTCGACGCCACGGAAGAGGTAGGCTTTCGAGCGGCAGAGGCGGTAGAGGCGGGTGGGGCTGAATTGCAGGGCGCCGAAAATCTCGGGGTCCGGCTTGAAGCGCATGGTGGTGCCGCGGCGGTTCTGCACCGGGCCGGCGTTGACGAGGGGGCCGAGGGGCTTGCCGCGTTCGTAGGACTGCTTCCAGAGGACGCGATCGCGGGCGACCTCGACATCGAGGCGTTCGGCGAGTGCGTTGACGACTGAGGAGCCGACGCCGTGCAGGCCGCCGGAGGTTTCGTAGACCTTGCCGCTGAATTTGCCGCCGGAGTGGAGCGTGGTGAGAATCACCTCGAGGGCGGAGAGGTGTTTGAACTTGGGGTGCGGGTCGACCGGGATGCCGCGGCCGTTGTCGCGGACGGAGATGAAATTGCCGGCTTCGACGCTGACGTCGATGAAGGAGGCGTGGCCGGCGACGGCTTCATCCATGGCGTTGTCGAGGATTTCGGCGGCGAGGTGGTGCAGGGCGTTGTCGTCGGTGCCGCCGATATACATGCCGGGGCGGCGGCGCACGGGTTCGAGGCCTTCGAGGACCTCGATGTCCTTGGCCGAATAGGCGTCGTCGGGCGCCGCCTCGGGGCGGGCGGCTTGTTTGGCGGCGGGCTTGCCGGGCTTCTGGGAGCCGAAAAGATCGTTGTTCATGGTGTGTTCCAGTCGTCGCGGCCACTTTAAGCAGGGCGGCGATGTCGGTTCAAGGGTGTTTGCAGACGGGAAGAAAGGGGTTCTTTTTTGAAAAAAAGAACCAAAAAACTTTTACCGGTTTGGCGGCGGAGTTTGCCCGGGGAGGCGCCGCGCCAAACGGAATGGAAAATTTTTGCTTCTTTTTTCAAAAAGAAGCGCTTGCTTGCTACCTTGCGGCATCGGGTAGCCGGTGCGGGGGCACCGCGATGTAGCGGGCCGGCGGGATGGGCTCGCCTTTGTGCAGGGCCTGGGCGCAAGCGAGGGCGGCGCGGTCGGCCTCGCCGGTGCGGACGGCTTCGCGGAGGTGATCGGTCCAGTTCTCCACGGTCCAGATCTCGATCCAGCCTTCGGGGTGGGAGACGTCTTCGTAGAGCTGCCAGTTGGCGGCGCCGGCGCGGCCGCGGGCGTCACGCACTTCGACCATGGCGGCGAGGAAGGCGTCCCGGTCATCGGGGGAGATGCGATATTTCTGCCATTCGAGGATGCGGTCGCGGGCTTCGGCGATGACGGCGGCGAGTTCGGGGGCGACGGCCTCGGGAGCGGGGGGCGGGGGGACGAGCTGTTCGCGCGGGGTGGCGGCGGGTTCGAGGCTGGCGTTGCGGGCGAGGAGGCAGAGGGTGACGAAGGCGGCGGTGGCGACCAGCATCACCGGGGTGAGGCCGATGGAGCGGCCGAGCCAGCCCCAGAAGAAGGTGCCGGCGACCATCGCGCCGTTGGAGGCGAGCTGGTAGGTGGCGAGTGCGCGGGCGCGGACCCAGGGGGGGGCGGAAAGCTGGGCGGCGCCCTGGATGACCGAGGAGGCGGCGACCCAGCCGATGCCGAAGAGGAGCATGGCGACGGCGCCGAAAATCCAGTGCGGCGAGAGGGCGAGGATCAGCATGCCGGCGCCGGAGCTGACCATCGAGGCCATGACGATGCCGCCGCGGGAGAGGCGGGCGCGCATTTGCGGCAGGACCAGGCCGGAGGTGACGCCGCCGACGCCCATCAGGCCGAGCAGGGCGCCGAAAGTGCCGGCGCCCATGTGCAACTGGTCATGCACCACCAGGGGCAGCAGCGCCCAGGGAGCGGAGGCGGGGCCGTAGAAGCAGGCGGAGCGCAGCATCGCCGCACGCATCACCGGGGTGTAGCGCACGAAACGGATGCCGACGCGCATCGCGCTGAGGAAGTGCTCGCGCGGCAGTTTGCTGGGGCGGTGGCGGCGATGCCAGGTGAGCAGGACGCCGACGATGGCGAGGTAGGAGACGGCGTTGAGGGCGAAGGCGGTCTGCGGGCCGCCGAGCAGGACGAGGAAGCCGGCGAGCGCTGGGCCGACGGCGCGGGCGAGATTGAAGCCGACGCCGTTGAGGGCGATGGCCTGGGCGAGGTCTTGCCGCGGGACGGATTCGGCCATCACGCTGCCCCAGGCCGGGGCGTTCATCGCGGTGCCGATGCCGATGGCGAAGGTGAGGGCGAGCAGGGCCCAGGCGCTCATGCCGCCGGCATAGGTGAGGATGGCGAGCAAGCCGGCGGCCAGGAGCATCCAGGCCTGGGTGCCGAGAATGAAGAGCCGGCGGTCGATGATGTCGGCGATGGCGCCGGCGGGGAGGGCGAGGAGGAAGATGGGCAGGATGGTGGCGGCCTGGACCATGCTGACGACCAGGGGGTCCGGGTCGAGCGTGGTCATCAGCCAGCCGGCGCCGGTGTTCTGCATCCAGACGCCGAGCGAGACGACGACGTTCGCCGACCACAGCATGCGGAACAGCGGGTGACGGAGGGGAAGCAGGGCAGATGGCAGGGCCATGCGGGTTTATGCGCCTATTATGGGGGCGGATGGAATCGAAACCTGATTGCGCAGTGTTAATGCGGGACTGCGGCGGAAATGCGCCATCCGCGGTTCCCCGCGGGGCGCGGGCGCGGTAGGAACAACAGCAGGATTGAAGGAGTATGAAAATGGCCCTCAAAGGCAAGGTGGCGCTGGTTACAGGTTCGACGAGCGGGATCGGCCTCGGGATTGCGCGCGCGTTGGCGGGAGAGGGGGCGGACATCGCGATGAGCGGTTTTGGCGACCCGGCCGCGATCGAGGCGTTGCGGGCGGGGATCGTCGCGGATTTCGGGGTGCGTGCCGTTCACGTGCCGGCTGATATGGCGGTTCCGGCGGAGATCGCGGCGATGGTGGCGATCGCCGAGGAGAAACTGGGGCGTGTGGACATTCTGGTGAATAACGCGGGGATCCAGTTTGTCTCGCCGATCGAGACGTTTCCGGATGCGGAATGGGACAAGGTGATCGCGGTTAATTTGTCCGCGGTGTTTCACGCCACCAAGGCGGCGATTCCGGGGATGCGGGCGCGTGGCTGGGGGCGGATCATCAATATCGCCTCGGCGCATGGCTTGGTAGCGAGTGCGCAGAAGGTTGCCTATGTCGCCGCCAAGCATGGCGTGGTGGGCATGACCAAGGTGACGGCAATCGAGATGGCCAATGCCGGGACGACGTGCAACGCGATCTGCCCGGGATGGGTGCTGACGCCGCTGGTGGAAAGGCAGTTGCAGGCGCGGGCGGCGGAGACCGGGCAGTCGATTGCGGCGGTGAAAGAGGCGTTTCTCGCGGAGAAACAGCCGTTGCATGAGTTTTCCACCGCCGAGCAGATAGGCGCGGCCGCGGTGTTCCTGTGCTCCGAGGGGGCGCGGACGATTACCGGCACCTCGCTGTCGATCGATGGCGGCTGGGTGATCCAGTAGGGGCGGCGACGTGACCGTTCTGCTGACCGGGGCGGCCGGGTTCATCGGCTTCCACACCGCGGTTGCCCTGCTCGACCGCGGTGAGCGGGTGGTCGGGATCGACAGCGTCAACGACTATTATGATGTGCGGCTGAAGGAGGGGCGGCTGGCGCTGCTGGCGGGCAGGCCGGGCTTCTCCTTCTACCGGGTGGATATCGCCGACCGCGCCGCGGTGCAGGCGGTGGTGGCGGCGACGCCGGATATTGAGGTGATCGTGCACCTCGCGGCGCAGGCGGGGGTCCGGCACTCGATGGTGGACCCCTACGCTTATGTCGCCTCCAACGTGATGGGGCATCTGGTGATGCTGGAGGTGGCGCGCGGGCTGAAGGGGCTGTGGCACTTTGTTTATGCGAGCTCGTCGTCAGTTTATGGCGCTAATCGGCAACTGCCGTTCGCGGAGACCGATCGGGTGGACACGCCCTTGTCGCTGTATGCCGCGACGAAGCGGGCGGATGAGTTGATGGGATACGCGTATGCCCATCTCTACGGGATCCCGCAGACCGGGCTGCGATTCTTCACGGTCTATGGGCCATGGGGGCGGCCGGACATGGCCTACTTCAGTTTCGCCGAATCGATCATGGCCGGGCGACCGATTACCCTCTACGACGGCGGGCGGTTGCGCCGGGATTTCACCTATATCGATGATATTGTTGATGGAATTCTTGGCTGCATGGGACATCCCCCTGGCAGTGGAGTGCCGCAGCGGGTGCTGAATATCGGAAATCATCGCAGCGAAGCGGTGCTCGATCTGGTGGAATTGCTGGAGGAATCGCTGGGCAAAAAGGCGATTCGTAGGTTCGCCGACCGCCCGGCGGCTGATGTTGAGGAGACATTTGCCGAGGTTTCAGCGATTGGGGCGCTTTCCGGCTTCGCGCCGAAAACGGCACTTTCCCTGGGAATTCCGCGTTTCGCCGCGTGGTTTTTGGAGTGGCGGAAAAAAACAGTCGTCTGACTGTCACATCAGGGGTTGACCGCACCGGCCGACCCTTCTAAACCCCGCTTCACCGGACGAGATGAGCACTTGCAAGTCACTTCCGGTTCGGATAAACTCTCGGCCTCCGCCGGGTTGCCGATTCGGCAGAGACCCCGAACCTCGTTGATAGCGTGGGGCGGGATTTGTTGGCTTTGTTCTTTCACAATTTCATATGGTCTGGAAGGGATACGTTGGCTGCGTTCTGAGGTCGTGTTTTGAAGCACGGCGTTTATGGGTATCTGGTGATTGG
>CAIWAJ010000067.1:0-2697 GCA_903910565.1 uncultured Rhodospirillales bacterium | reverse complement strand
TCGCCCGATGATGAACCTCGCCGAATATCGCCGCCCGACCACCCGTCTCGCGGATTTCCTGCCCTGGGCGGCGCTGGTCGACGAAGGCGTCGTCCTCAACAAGGATGGCAGCTTCCAGCGCACGGCGCGCTTCCGCGGTCCCGATCTGGATAGCGCGGTGCCGGCTGAACTCGTCGCCGTCGCCGGCCGGCTAAACAATGCGTTGCGGCGCCTGGGATCGGGATGGGCGGTCTTCGTCGAGGCCCAGCGCCATCCCGCCTTCCACTATCCGGAAAGTCGCTTTCCCGACGCGGCTTCGGCCCTCGCCGAGACCGAGCGCAAGGCGGAATTCGAAGAGGAAGGCGTTCACTTCGAGTCCAGCTACTTCCTGACGTTCCTCTGGTTGCCACCAGCCGAAGACGCCGCCCGCGCCGAGCGGTTCGTCTACGAGGGCCGTGAGCGGGCCGAAGGGGCCAATGCCCGCAAGGCGTTGCGCGGCTTCATCGATCGCACTGGTCGCGTGCTTCAGCTGATCGAGGGCTTCATGCCCGAGAGCGCGTGGCTCGATGACGCCGAAACGCTGACCTATCGGCACGCCACCATCTCGACCAAGCATCAGCGCGTTCGCGTGCCAGAAATTCCCATGCATCTCGACGCCGTGCTGGCCGACCAGCCGCTGACCGGCGGCCTGGAACCGATGTTGGGCAATGCGCATCTGCGCGTCCTCACGGTCGTCGGCTTCCCGACTTCGACCACGCCAGGGCTCCTCGACGAGCTCAATCGGCTGGCCTTCCCCTAACGCTGGTCGACCCGCGCGATGATGCTCGACAAGACCGATGCGACGAAGCTGCTGACCAAGATCCGGCGGCAATGGTTCGCCAAGCGGAAGTCAATCGCCGCGATCCTCAAGGAGACGCGATAAGTTCAGCCGGCACCGGGCTATCGAGATCGGGACCGCGGAACCTGGCGGTACGCTGGAAGCTGCCATCCTTGTTGAGGACGACGCCTTCGTCGACCAGCGCGGTCCATGGCAGGAAATTCGCGAGACGGGTCGTCGGGCGGCGATATTCGGCGAGGTTCATCATCGGGCGATATCCATTGAGTGGGCCTCAGACGCCGAGATGGCCTTGGATAAGCAGATGGCGGCGCACCACATCGACGAACATCGGATCGCGCTTCGCCGCCCAAACCGCGGCGGTGTGTCCGATCACCCAAAGCAGCAGCCCGGGGATCCACAGGCGAAGGCCGAGACCCAGAGCCGCGGCCAATGTCCCGTTCAGGAGTGCAACGGCGCGAGGCGCCCCGCCGAGCAGGATCGGCTCGGTCAGCGCCCGGTGAACGGGAGCGACAAAGCCCGGAACGGTCTCGTCGGCGGCCAGCGTCGCCATCAGATGAGCCCCCGCCGCCGAAAGAGAAGAACGACAGGAAGAGGCTCGACGCGGCGAACGCGATCGACAGACCGAAGACGATCTGGATCAGCCGCCTGAATCCGCCGGAGGTGTCGCCGAACGCCAGGGTCAGCCCGGTGATGATGATGATCACCGCGAGGATCTTGGCCACCGGCCCTTCGACCGATTGCAGGATCTGATTGAGCGGTTGCTCCCACGGCATGTTCGAGCCGGCGGCCCATGCGGGGGCGCTGGTCAGCGTCACGAAGCGGCTCGCGGCGGCGGTGGCGATATGCTGGCGGATGAGGAACGCTCGGCGGATCATGGCTGGTCTCCTGCTGGTGAAATTGCGTAGTCGCCGGCCTGTCCCAGCCCGGTGACCTGGACGAGTTCCGAAAGCCGCCGCTCCGACCCGCGACCGGTGAGCACCGCGACCACGTTGATGGTCTCGGCGATGAGGGCGCGCGGAACGGTGATGACGGCTTCCTGGATGAGTTGCTCGAGCCGGCGCAGCGCACCGATGCCGGTGCCGGCGTGGATGGTGCCGATGCCGCCGGGATGGCCGGTGCCCCAGGCCTTGAGAAGGTCCAGCGCCTCGGCGCCGCGCACCTCGCCGATCGGGATCCGGTCGGGGCGCAGCCGCAGCGAGGAGCGCACGAGATCGGAGAGCGAAACGACGCCGTCCTTGGTGCGGAGCGCGACCAGGTTGGGCGCCGGGCATTGAAGTTCTCGGGTGTCTTCGATCAGCACCACGCGGTCGGCGGTCTTGGCGACCTCGGCGAGCAAGGCGTTGGTGAGGGTGGTCTTGCCGGTCGACGTGCCGCCCGCGACGAGGATGTTGCGGCGCTCGGCCACCGCGCGGCGAAGAACCACCGCTTGCGCCTGCGTCATGATGCCGGCGGCGGCGTAATCATCGAGCGTGAAGACAGCGACCGCGGGCTTGCGGATCGCGAATGCCGGGGCCGCCACGACCGGTGGCAGAAGGCCCTCGAACCGCTCCCCCGTTTCGGGCAATTCGGCCGAGACGCGTGGCGCGCCGGCGTGAACCTCGGCGCCGACATGGTGCGCGACAAGGCGGACGATGCGCTCGCCATCGGCGGCCGAGAGGCGCTCTCCCGTATCGGCCAATCCGGTCGACAATCTGTCGATCCAGAGCCGCCCGTCGGGGTTCAGCATCACCTCGACGATTGCCGGGTCTTCGAGGAAGGCGGCGATCGCCGGGCCGAGGGCGGTGCGCAGCATGCGCGCGCCTCGTGAAACCGCCTCGGACTGGAAGGACTGGACCGCCACGTTCGACCCCGCTTCGAGCCGACCGCACATCGCGATCGGT
>CAIWAJ010000066.1:0-1720 GCA_903910565.1 uncultured Rhodospirillales bacterium | reverse complement strand
GGCTACGTCAACACGCTGCTGTTCGGCGGCTATGACCGCACCCGCAAGGCGTACGACGCGTACAAGCAGGCCCGCGCGGTCGCGGGGCTGCCGAAAGCCGGGGAGGACCGGTTCTCCTACATGGCGTTCTGCTATGTCGGCGACACCGACGAGGAAGCCATGCGGATTGGCCAGAAAATCCCCTGGTTCCTGACCGTCAGCATCAAGAGCGCGCCGCAATTCTCGAAATTCCAGCCGGGCGCGGTGGCGCCGGAGATGGCGCCGGGGGTCTGGCGCGGCGGGGCCTCCAAACGCCCCACCGACCTGAGCGTGGCCAGCCTGATCGCCCAGGGCCAGATGTTCTGCGGCAATCCCGATACCGTCGCCCGCCAGATCAAGGACTTCCGCCAGCGCGTCGGCGGCGTCGGGCGGATCATCATGATGACCCGCCAGGGGTTGGTGACCCACGCCCAGGCGCAGAAGAGTTTCAACCTCGCGGCGAAGGAGGTCCTGCCGCAACTGGCCGATCTGCCGGCGATTGAGGAAACAGTGAAGGTGGCGGCGGAATGATGCGGGTCGGAACCCTCGATCTCGAGACGCTCTGGCAGGGGGAGGGCGACCCGATCCTGCTGGTGCACGGGACCAATCCGATCAGCCCCAACGCGCCGTTTCTGCCGCTGCTGGGTCGGCACGGGGAGATGACCATTCCCTCCCACCCCGGGTTCGGCGCCAGCCCGATGCCGACCGATTTCGATACGATGTATGATCTGATCAACCTCTATCAGGACGTGCTCGACAGCGCCCCCCCCAACACCACCATGATCGGCTTTGGCTTCGGCGGCTGGATCGCGGCGGAGGTGGCGGTGACCCGGCCCGCGAACCTCGCCCGGCTGATCCTGGTCGATCCCGTGGGCATCAAGCTCGGCGGGCGGGAGGATCGCGATATCACGCATGTCTTCAACACCAGCCCCGAGGAACTGAACCGCCGCGCCTGGCACGATCCGTCGAAACGGCCGGCGGGCTGCTACGGGCTGGGCTGGCAGGCCACGATTTCAGACGCGATGAGCGATGCGGAGATGGTGGCGCTGGCGCGGAACTGGGATTCGCTGTGCCTGTATTCCTGGACCCCGCATCTGTATAACCCGCGGCTCAAGGCGTGGTTGCGCCGGATCGCGGTGCCAACATTGGTGCTGTGGGGGGAGAGCGACCGGATCGTGCTGCCGGAATACGGCAAGGCCTTTGCCGGGCTGATCCCCGGGGCACGGTTCCAGACGATCAAGGAAGCCGGGCATCACCCGGAGTTGGAACAGCCGGAGAAGTTTGTGGAGTTGGTCGCGGGGTTTTTGAAGGCGGGGTGAGGCGGTTGGCAAACCCCGTTGGGGCGATCACAAGCATCCGTCGGTATGGTCAACAAAACAACCGTCATCCCCGGGCTTGTCCCGGGGACCAATCGCGGCAGTAGCGGAAATCTTGGTCCCCGGGACAAGCCCGGGGATGACGAATGGGGGAGCCGCGATGCCCCCCCTCAGGACAATCAGGACGCCAGCGCCGCCGGTTCCGTCCGTTCCCGCTTCACCAGCAGCTTATTCAGCGCGTGGATATAGGCCCGCGCCGAGGCCACGATGGTGTCGGTGTCCGCACCCTGGCCATCGACCATCTTGCCGTTTTCTTCCAGCCGGACGGTGGTTTTGGCCTGGGCGTCGGTGCCCTCGGTGATCGCGCCGACGGAGAACAGGGTCAG
>CAIWAJ010000065.1:0-3228 GCA_903910565.1 uncultured Rhodospirillales bacterium | reverse complement strand
GTTTTTTTGGTTCTTTTTGTTCACAAAAAGAACGACTTGGCGGCTGCTAGACCCTCACCCCGGCCCGCTTCCGGAGGGAGAGTGATCGGCCCCCACTGAGTGGTCCGGATGGAATGTTAGTGCGTTGACGGCTTCAGCGCCAGAGCGGGCGGCGAAGCTGGTCGGGGTTGCGTAGCCGCCCGCGAAGCGATTGCGGGCACGAAGACCTCTGGCGCTGGCGGTTTGTATCCGAGTGAGCCGTGCGGTCGCACGGTGTTGTAATGGCGGCGCCAGCTCTCGATGACGATTTTGGCTTCCGCAAGGGAGTAGAAGATTTCGCCATCAAGCAATTCGTCCCGCAGTCGGGCGTTGAAAGATTCGATGAAGCCGTTTTCCCACGGCGATCCCGGCGTGATGTAGGCCGTCTGCGCGCCGACCGCCGTAATCCACTTTTGAACGGATTTCGCGACGAACTCTGGGCCATTATCTGACCGAATGTGGCCCGGCACGCCGCGCAGGACGAAGAGATCAGACAGAACATCGATCACGTCGATCGACTTGAGCCGCCGGTCGATCCGGATCGCCAGGCACTCATGGGTGAACTCGTCGATCACGTTCAGCATCCGATATTTCTTTCCCTCGTGCGTACGATCCTCGACGAAGTCGTAGCTCCAGACATGGTTCGGATATTCCGCCCGCAACCGGATGCAGGAGCCATCCGCCAACCAAAGTCGCCCTTTTTTTGGCTGCTTTGCTGGAACCTTGAAGCCCTCTCGTCGCCAGATGCGTTCGACCCGCTTGTCGTTGATCACCCAGCCAGATGTTGATCGCAGAAGCTCCGCGATCTTCCGATAGCCGTATCGGCCGTACTGGCGGACCAGCGCTGTCATGTCATCGATTAAAGCCTGCTCGTCTCCTAGCCCCGCGGGACGCCTGCGCTGCGTTGACCGATGCTGCCCAAGAACGCGGCAGACCCGCCTCTCGGACAGCTTCAGCTCAGACCGCACATGGTCAATGCAGGCGCGACGCCTCGCGGGGCTCAGAAGTTTCCCCGAGCCGCCTCCGCAAGGATCATCTTGTCAAGCGTCAGATCCGAGACCGCGCGCCGGAGCCGCGCATTTTCCGCCTCAAGATCCTTCATCCGCCTGACCTGATCACTCTTGAGTCCTCCAAATTCTTGACGCCAGCGGTAATACGTGACCTCCGTAACGCCTATCTCGCGGACAGCCTCCGCAACCGATTTTCCTTGCGAAACAAAGACATCAACCTGGCGCAGCTTCGCTACGATCTCTTCGGGTTTATGACGCTTCCTCGGCATGGGTCAGATCCTCCTCGTTGCCATAAGACATACTTCAAGGTGGACCAATTCAATGGGGGTGGATCATCGTCACTACGACGAAGCCCCAACCCTCCTTAATTCACAACCTCAAATCTGTGCCATAAGTGCTGACGGGGGACAGTCAGTTCCGCCTGCTCGGTCTCAAACCGTGCCAGTATCGCTCCGCGTTCGGCGGCAACCCGGGCTGCGATGTCAGCCGGCGCGATCCCCTTGTCTTTGGGCAGGACCGCCGCCGCGCTGTCATCGAGCAGCGGGCGCAGTTTTGCCAGCGCTGGTGCCGGATCGGCCCCGACCGCTGCCACCAGCACCGCATCGAGCGTCACTTGCCGGTGCAGCGCGCGTTGCATCGGCAAGGGCGCAATCGCTGCGGCCATGATCCCCATCAGGCCAACCACCGCGAAGCACGCGCCGATAAAGCCCATCGCCGTGCGGGATAGCCGGGTCGGCGGCTGGTCGTCTGATGCCATGTCGGTCTCCTGTGCTGGCTGCGACATCCTCCCACCGCGTCGCGCCGTCAAGCTAAGGATAGTTTAACCTGTGCGGCGCATTGTCGGACGTCCGATCAGGCACAACCCGATGCACTTACCCTCATTTCGTACCTGGCTCAGCCAGGTATTCAGTCACCCTGCCAGCCTGGAACCGGGCGATGGTTCCGATCCTGGTGCCCTTGCGGTCGGGTCGGTGGCGGGGCCTCGGCTGCCGTCTACCCCGTCAGTGGTGCATTGGAACCCGTCCCGGCTGCTGGTGGCGCAGCATTTATGGGGAGATGGCTACGTAACGGCTGGGGATGGGCGGGAAGCCAGGCACCTCGCCACACCGATCGGGCTGTCGTCTGCGGCGACGGTCCTGTTGCTGGGGGCCGGCGCGGGTGGCGTTGTGGGTCTTATGGTCAATGAGTTTGGCGCCTGGGTCGAGGGCTATGAGGCCGATCCCGAATTGCGGGCGGCGGCGGTTGAACATCTGCGCATAGCGGGTTCCGCCGTCACCAAATGCGGATTCCGACGATGCCGGTCGGCTATTCCGATCTGATCCCGGCCACCATTCCGATATGATGCCGGCCGGCCTGAGCCTGATCGCAAGTATGTAATGGCACTGGGTTTCGGCTGTGGTCAAGCCGCTATGGCGGTGGTGTGGCGGCGCATGGACTCACCGCTTATTTCGAGCCGGTGGGCGTTGTGGACAAGGCGGTCCAGGATGGCGTCTGCATAAGTTGGATCACCGATCAGCTCGTGCCAGCGGGCAACTGGGAGTTGACTGGTAACGAGGGTTGCGCGCCTGCCATATCGGTCTTCGAGGATTTCAAGCAGATGGTGTCGGGCGTTGCTGTCGAGCGGCTCCAGTCCCCAGTCGTCGAGGATCAGCAGATCGACGCGGGCCAGGCTCTTCATGCGGACGGCGATGCGGCCATCGCCTTTGGCAAGCGCCAGTTCCTCGATCAGCCTTGGCAATCTTGTGTAGAGCACCGAGCGATTGTCACGGCACGCCTTGTGGCCCAGCGCGCAAGCCAGCCAACTCTTGCCGACCCCGGTCGGCCCGATAATCGCGCAGTTCTCGTGCTTTGCGATCCAGTCTCCCTTGATCAGCATGTCGAACAGGCGGCGATCGAGACCGCGCGGCGCTCGGTAATCGACGTCCTCGGGCACGGCATGATGGCGCAGGCGGGCATGGCGCAGGCGCAAGGCCAGACGTCGATCATTGCGGTAGGTTGCTTCATAATCGAGCAACAGCGCCAGCCATTCGGCGTGACTGAGGCCTGCCGCTTCATCATTGTTGGCCAGGTCGGTAAAAGCCTGAGCCATGCCAGGCAGGCCAAGCTGGCCCAGCAGATCGAGGGTTGGATGTTTGAGCATTTGTGTTCCTTTCAGTGGTAATATCGTGAGCCCCGGATGTTGGCGTGGTCGATCGGCGCG
>CAIWAJ010000064.1:0-3913 GCA_903910565.1 uncultured Rhodospirillales bacterium | reverse complement strand
TCACCCCCGATGGCGAGGACCTGCTGGCCCATGCCCGGCACATGCTGCAGGTGGCCGAAGAGATGGAGGTCGCGCTCGGCAGCCATCGCACCGCGCCGGTCGGCCTGGTGCGCTTTGGCGCGCCGGTGGGGTTCGGCAACTACCTCGCCGGGCATTTGCCGGAGCTGCTGTTGCGCCATCCCGGGCTCTCCATCGAGCTGGTGATGAGCGACGAGACCACGGACATGGTGGCCAACCGCCTCGACATCGCCGCCCGCTTCCGCCCGCTCGACGACAGCTCGCTGGTGGTGCGCCAGATCGGCGAGGTCGGCTGGCTGCCCGTCGCCGCGCCCTCCTACCTCAACCGCCGCGGCATGCCGGCGCGGCCGGAGGATTTGGCCGAGCATATTTGCCTGCTGCACACCTCCTCCCGCAACGAGGTCTGGCATTTCGCCGGCCCCCGCGGCCCGGTGGACGTGCCGATCAGCAGCCCGCTCTCGGCCAATGTGGTCGAGGCACTGTACCGGGCGGCGATTGCCGGCTACGGCATCGCCCTGCTGCCGGACCTCGAACTGGTGGAGGATCTCGCCGAGGGCCGGCTGGTCCGGGTGCTGCCGGGCTACCAGCCGCCCCGGGTGCCGGTCTACCTCGCCACCCCCTCGCGGCGCCACTTGCCGCCCCGCACGCGGGTGGTGATGGACTTCGTGATCGAGCTCACCGCGCGGCTGCGCGCACGCATGGCCGAGGGCGCGCCGGTCTCCACGCGGCCCGGCAAGGCGCGCGGCGCCTTCCGCCGCGGCGAGGCATCTTGACGGGCGCGCCCGCTGCGCCATGGTCATCCGCAACCGGGAGGACTCCCCATGACCCACGCCCCCAGCATCGGACGCCGCGCCCTCATGCTTGCCGCCACCGCCGCGATCGCCAGCCCCGCACGCGCCGTCGATTTTGCGCCGGTGATTTTCGTGCATGGCAACGGCGATACCGCCGGGCTGTGGATCACCACGCTGTGGCGCTTCGAGAGCAACGGCTATCCGCGCGACAAGCTCTTCGCGCTCGACCTGCGCTACCCGCAGGCGAGCTCGGTCTACGACAAACCGCAGCCTGGCCGCTCCACCGCGGATGAGGTGATGCGGCAGCTTGCCGCGGAGGTGACGCGGGTGAAGGCGCTGACCGGGGCGAGCAAGGTGGTGCTGGTGGCACAGTCGCGCGGTGGGAATACCACGCGGAACTATGTGCGCAATGGCGGCGGGGCGGCTGACGTTTCGCTGCTGGTCACGTGTGGCGCGGTCAATCACGGCGTGCTGGTCTCCGACAAGATCCTGATCGGCAGCGAGTTCAACGGGGCCTCGCCCTTCATGCGCGGGCTGAACGGGCCGCCGGGCGAAGTCGTGGCCGGGGTGCGCACGGTGACCATCCGCAGCGACAGCAACGACAAATACGCCCAGCCCGACGGGGCCTATCTGGGCATGAAAGGCGTTCCCACCGGAGTCGGCTACGCGGGGCCGGCCCTGGCGGGGGCGGAGGATCATGTGCTCCCAGGCGCGGATCACCGGGAGGCCGGCTATGGGCTGGCGACCCTCCCGCCGCTTTATCAGGCGATCACCGGCAGCGCGCCGGCGACGTTGGCGATCGTCCCGGAGGCGGCGCCGGTGCTGGACGGCAAGGTGAGCGGTTTCGAGGCGGATGCGCCGACCAATATCGGGCTCGATGGGGCGCGGGTGACGATCTGGCGGGTCGATCCCGCCAGCGGGGAGCGGCAGGGGGCGGCGGTGCATGACCGGATCACCGGGGAGGACGGCATCTGGGGGCCGTTCACCGCCGATCCCAAGGCGTTCTACGAGTTTGTCGTCGCGGCGCCGGGCTATCCGGTCACCCATATCTACCGCTCGCCCTTCCCGCGCTCCTCGGCGATTGTCCATCTCCGCCCGCAGCCCTTCGCCAAGGGCGATACCGATGCGGCGGCGGCGCTCTATATGTCGCGGCCCCGCGGCTATTTCGGGGCCGGGCGGGACAAGGTGCTGATCAATGGGCAACCCGTCGGCGACGTGCCGCCGGGTGTGCCGACGGTTTCGACCACCAGGCTGCTGGGCGAGCCCGGCAAGTCGGTGACCGGCACGTTCAACGACGAGACCATCCCCGCCCGCACCTGGCCGACCGCGGCCAACCACATCACCGTTATCGAAATCACCGGCTGAGCCATGCGCATCGTCAACGAGACCACCGCCGGGCGGATCAGCGGCTATACCGCGCAGGGGGTGATCGCCTTCAAGGGCATTCCCTACGCCGCCGCCCCCCTGCCCCCCAACCGCTTCAAGGCGCCGCTGCCGGTCACGCCGTGGGAGGGGGTGCGGGATGCCAGGAGTTTCCCCAACCAGGCGCGGCAGATCCTGTTTCCCTTCCTCGACCCGGCCCAGGCCGGCAATCCCGCCAACGGCGCCTCGCTCGAATTCCATCGCGGCGTCGAGACCAAGCCGATTCCCTATAGCGAGGATTGCCTGGCGCTGAACGTCTGGACCCCCGCGACCGGGGGCAAGCGGCCGGTGATGGTGTGGCTGCATGGCGGCGGCTTCGCGTCCGGCTCCGGCTCCTGGGGCTGGTGGACCGGGGAGGACCTCGCCCGTAACCAGGACGTCGTGGTGGTGACGCTGAACCACCGGCTCAACATGTTCGGCTTCCTGTTTCTCGATGAACTCGGCGGCGCCGCGCATGGGCTGGCGGCCAATGCGGGGATGCGGGACATCGTCGCCGCGCTGGAATGGGTGCGCGACAATATCGGCAATTTCGGCGGCGATGCGGACAACGTCACCATTTTCGGCCAGTCCGGCGGCGGCATGAAGGTGACGACGCTGCTGGCGATGCCCGCCGCCAAGGGGCTGTTCCACAAGGCGATCGTGCAGTCCGGCCCCTTCCTGCGCGCCGTGCCCCGCGCTCGGGCGACCGCGGCGGCGGAGCAGGCGTTGCAGCGGCTCGGCATCCGGCCCGGCCATCTCGAAGCGCTGCAAACCGTCTCTGACGACGCCATCCTCGCCGCCTTCGCCGCGGCGCGCGAGGGGGCGCCGGGGGTGCTGCGGCAATTCGCGCCGGTGATCGACGGCGCCACCTTGCCGGGCGATCCGTTCGAGCCCGAAGCCACGCCGCTGGCTGCGGGGATTCCGATGCTGATCGGCGCCACCAGCGAGGAGGTGACCAGCCTTACCGGGTTTGGCGATGCCTCGATCTTCTCGCTGCGCGCCGAGGATCTGCCGCGCCGCGTCGCCGAGGCCTGCGACGTCGATATCGCCACGGCAACCTCCCTCATCGCCACCTATCGCGCCGGCCGCCCCAGGGCGACGCCGTCGCAGCTCTACGCCGATATCGCCTCCGACCGCCGGTTCGGCCAGGGCAGCATCACCCAGGCGGAACGGCAATCGACCCATGCCCCGGTCTATGCCTACCGGCTGACCTGGCAGAGCCCGGTGCAGGGCGGGCGGATGGGGGCGCCGCATAATTTGTGCCTGCCGCTGGTGTTCGGCCGCGACCGCGCGCCCGGCGTGACCGGGGACGGGACCGCCCACCACGCGCTGGCCGCCGCCATGCAGGCGGCCTGGGCCGGATTCGCCCGCACCGGGAGCCCTGCGCATGCGGGGCTGCCGGACTGGCCGGCATTCGACACGGCGCGACGGGCGACGATGGTGCTGGATGCGGCGTGCGGCGTAATGGAGGACCCCGGCGGGGCCGAGCGGGTGGCGCAGGCGGAACTGCCGCCACGGCTATAGGCGACGCCTGAACAGCGGGCGCGCGCAAGCGCCCGCGCATCGCCCTCAGGCCATGCCGGTTCGCGTTGGTTCGGAGATGGGGGTGGCGCAGGGTGGGCCGCGGCCGGGCGCGTGCGGCGGCGCGCGGCGGGGCGGGCGCGGCAAAACGCGCGCGCGGGCATGGCGGGCCGGCAGAAGCC
>CAIWAJ010000063.1:0-5307 GCA_903910565.1 uncultured Rhodospirillales bacterium | reverse complement strand
GCTGCTGCAACCCAAGCTCGCCGAGATCGACGGGGTGGGCCAGGTGAGCGTGCAGGGCCGCATGCGCCCGGCCGTGCGGGTGCGGGTGGACCCGGCGCGGGTGGCCTCCTACGGGCTGTCGATGGATGACGTGCGGGTGGCCATCGCGGCCGCCAACGTCAACGGCGCCAAAGGGGGCTTCGACGGCCCGCGCCAGGCGATCGCGCTCGGCGCCAATGACCAGATCACCGACCCCGCGGCCTATCGCGCCGTCGTCATCGCCTGGCGCAACGGCGCCCCGGTGCGGCTGTCCGACGTCGGCAGCGTGATCGGCGGGCTGGAGAACGTGCGGGCGGGGGCGACCTACCAGGGCCGCCCGGCGGTGGTGCTGGATATCCAGCGCCAGCCCGGCGCCAATATCGTGGACACGGTGGAGCGCATCCGCGCCGAGCTGCCGCGCCTGCGCAAGGCGTTGCCGGCCTCCGTCGAGATGGAGCTGGTGGCCGACCGCACCATCACCATCCGCGCCTCGGTGGCCGATGTGCAGGGCACGCTGATGCTCTCGGTGGTGCTGGTGGTGGGCGTGATATGGCTGTTCCTGCGCTCCTGGCGCGCCACCGTGATCCCGGCGGTGGCGCTGCCGCTCTCCATTGTCGGCACCTTCGGCATCATGGCGCTGCTCGGCTACGGGCTCGACAACCTCTCCCTGATGGCGCTCACGGTGGCGACGGGCTTCGTGGTGGACGACGCGATCGTGATGATCGAGAACGTGGTGCGCTATCTGGAGGAGGGGCTGACCCCGCTGGAGGCGGCCTATAAGGGCGCGGCGCAGATCGGCTTTACCATCGTCTCGCTGACCGTCTCGCTGATCGCGGTGTTCATCCCGCTGCTGTTCATGACCGGGGTGGTCGGCCGGCTGTTCAGCGAATTCGCCGTGGTGCTGTCGGTCTCGGTCATCGTCTCGGCGGTGGTCTCGCTGACGCTGACGCCGATGATGTGCGGGCGGCTGCTGAAGCACGAGACCGGCCCGCCCGGCCGCATCGCGCGCGTCAGCGAGGCGGGGTTCGAGGCCATGCTGACCGGCTACCGCCATACGCTCGACTGGTCGCTGCGCTTCCCGCGCAGCATGCTGCTGGTCGCGCTGGCCACGCTGGGCGGCACGCTCTACCTCTATGTGGTGATCCCCAAGGGCTTCCTGCCGAGCCAGGATACCGGGGTGATCGTCGCCGTCACCGAGGCCGAGGGCAGCGTCTCCATCCCGCGCATGATGGTGCTGCAGGAACAGGCCGCCGCCATCGTGCGGGCGGACCCGGAAGTGTCCTCCGTGGTCTCCTTCGTCGGCGTCGGCACCATCAACCCGACGCCGAACACGGGTCGGCTGACCATCGCGCTGCTGCCCCGCAAGGACCGGCTGGCCGGCGCCGCCGCCATCGCCCGGCGGCTGACCGACCGGCTCGCCGGCATTCCCGGCCTCGCCGTCTACATGCAGCCGGTGCAGGACATCCAGATCGGCACCCGCATCAGCCGCACCCAATTCCAGTACACCCTGGTGGACACCGACGAGACCGAGCTCGCCCGCTGGGCGCCGCCGCTGCTGGAGCGGCTGAAGGCCGAGCCCGCGCTGCGGGACCTTGCGTCGGACCAGCAATCCATCGGCCTGCGCAGCACCATCGAGGTCAACCGCGCCGCGGCGGCGCGCTTCGGGGTGACGATGCAGGCGGTGCAGGACGTGCTGTACGACAGTTTCGGCCAGCGCCAGATCTCCACCATCTTCTCGCAATCCAACCAGTACCGCGTGGTGCTGGAGGCCGACCCGGAATGGCAGGCCGACCCCGGGGTGCTGCAACGCCTGCGCGTCGGCGGCGCCGGGGGGGCGCAAATCCCGCTCGCCGCCATCGCCACCATCCGCCGCGTGCCCGCCCCGCTCGCGGTGACGCATGAGGCGCAGTTCCCCTCGGTGACCGTCAGCTTCAACCTGGCCGAAGGCGCCGCCCTGGGCGACGCGGTGGCTGCCGTCGCCCGCGCCGAGGCCGAGATCGGCATGCCCGCCACCATCTCCGGCAGCTACGCCGGCGATGCCGCCGAGTTCCAGAAGTCGCTGGCCTCCGAGCCCTGGCTGATCCTGGCGGCGGTGGTGGTGATCTACATCGTGCTGGGTGTGCTCTACGAAAGCGTCATCCACCCCGTCACCATCCTCTCCACCCTCCCATCCGCCGGCATCGGCGCGCTGCTGGCGCTGATGGCGGTCGGCGCGGACCTTTCCCTGGTGGCGCTGGTCGGCATCGTGCTGCTGATGGGCATCGTGAAGAAAAACGCCATCATGATGATCGACTTCGCCATCGAGGCCGAGCGCGAGCACGGCAAATCCCCCGAAGACGCCATCCGCGAGGCCTGCCTGCTGCGCTTCCGCCCGATCATGATGACCACCATGGCCGCCCTGCTGGGCGCGCTGCCTTTGGTGCTGGAAAGCGGCACCGGCTCCGAGCTGCGCTTCCCCCTCGGCGTCACCATCGTCGGCGGGCTGCTGCTGTCGCAGTTCCTGACCCTCTACACGACGCCGGCCATCTATCTCGCCTTCGAGCGGGTGCGGCTGGCGTGGGGTGGGGAAAGGAAGGAAGGGGTTCTTTTTTGAAAAAAAGAACGAAAAAACTTCTGACGCGTAGCACAGCGGAGCGGCGACGGGAGCGGCAGCGGATCGCCTTCGATCCGCGAGAGCGCTGCCCGCTTCCTTTGAGCGCCTAGCCCATGAGCTTCTCGGACGTCTTCATCAGGCGGCCGGTGGCGACGGTGTTGCTGTCGCTCGGGCTGATGATATCGGGCATCGTCGCCTACCACTTCCTGCCGGTGGCGCCGCTGCCGAGCGTGGATATTCCGACCATCGTGGTGTTCGCCTCAAGGCCGGGGGCGGACCCGGAGACGGTGGCCAATTCGCTGGCGGCGCCACTGGAGCGGCGCTTGGGGGTGATTCCGGGGGTGACGGAGATTACCTCGACCTCTTCGGTCGGCAACACCTCCATCGTCATCCAGTTCGATCTCAAGCGCGACATCGACGGCGCGGCGCATGACGTGCAGGCGGCGATCAACGCCGCCATCGCCGATTTGCCGGGCGATTTGCCGATCCGGCCCTATTTCCGCAAGTTCAACCCGGCCGAGACGCCGATCATGACGATCGCGCTGACCTCGGAATCCATGTCGATGGGCCAGGTCTACGACGCCGCCGACAGCATCCTCGCCCAGCGGCTGAGCCAGGTGGAGGGCGTGGCGCAGGTGACGGTGAATGGCGCCGAGAAGCCGGCGGTGCGGGTGCGCATCAACCCGGTGGAACTCGCCAATGCCGGGCTCGCCGCGCAGGATGTCTTCACCGTCATCCGGGCCGCCAACACCAACGGGCCGACCGGTGGCTTCCAGGGGGCGGACCGGGCGGAGAGCATCGGCCTCAACAACCAGCTGAACCGCGCCGCCGATTACCGCCCGCTGGTGATCAAGTCCGCCAATGGCGCCGTGGTGCGCCTCGGCGACGTGGCCGAGGTGGTGGACGCCACCGCCAATGCGCGGCTCTCGGCGAGCTTCAACGCCAAGCCGGCGATCCTGCTCAGCATCACCAAATCCACCAACGCCAACGTGATCGAGACGGTGGACAACGTGCGCGCCGTGCTGCCGCTGCTGCAAAGCTGGATGCCCGCGGATATCCAGCTCACCATCCTGTCCGACCGCACGACCACCATCCGCGCCTCGGTGAATGACGTGCAGATCAGCCTCGCCATCTCGGTGGTGCTGGTGCTGCTGGTGGTGCTGCTGTTCATGCGCGCCGCGGTGCCCACCATCGCGGCGGCGGTGACGGTGCCGCTGTCGCTGGCCGGCACGCTGGCGGCGATGTGGTTCTGCGGCTACTCGCTCAACAATTTCACGCTGATGGCGCTCACCATCTCGGTCGGCTTCGTGGTGGACGACGCGATCGTGATGATCGAGAACATCATGCGCCACCGCGCGATGGGCAAACCGCCGCTCCAGGCCGCGCTCGATGGCGCGCGGCAGATCGGCTTCACCGTGCTGTCGATCTCGCTCTCGCTGGTCGCGGTGTTCATCCCCATCACCTTCATGGGGGGCGTGATGGGCAAGCTGTTTCACGAATTCGCCGCCACGATGACGCTGGCGATCGTGGTCTCGGCGGCCGTCTCGCTGTCGCTGACCCCCATGCTGTGCGGCCGCTTCATGAAGGATGCGCCACCCGCCACCGCCGGTTTCTGGCACGCGATCGACCGCGGGATCGAGCGCGGCTTCGGCTGGGTGCTCGGCCTCTACGCGGCCACGCTGGGCTGGGCGTTGCGCCATCGCCTGCTGATGGGCCTCTCCACCATCGCGGTGATGGGGCTCACCGTGTGGCTCTACACGGTCATGCCCAAGGGCTTCCTGCCGACCCAGGACACCGGGCTGATCTGGGGCGGCACGCTGGCCGACCCCTCGATCTCGTTTGCCGCCATGCAGGAGCGCCAGCGCCAGGCGGTGGCGATCATCTCGGCCGACCCCGCGGTGGCCGGCGTCGGCTCCACCGTCGGCGTCACCTCCGGCTGGGCCTCGCTCAACCGCGGGCAGATGACGGTGAGCCTCAAGCCGCTGCGCGAGCGCGGGCTGTCGTCGGAGGCGGTGATCGCCCGGCTGCGCCCGCTGCTCGCCCGCGTCGGCGGGTTGCAGACCTTCCTGTTCTCCGCCCAGGAGCTGCGCGGCGGCGGGCGGCAGGGCGGCTCCACCCAGTTCGTCCTGGTCTCCCCCGACCTCGCCGAACTGCGCACCTGGACGCAGCGGCTGGAGGACAGGCTGCGCGAGATCCCGGAAGTGACCGACGTCTCCTCCGACCAGGACCGCGCCGGCCCCCAGGCCGACGTGGTGATCGACCGCGCCCAGGCCGCCCGCCTCGGCGTCTCCGTCGCGGCGGTGGATAACGCGCTCAACAACGCCTTCGCCCAGCGGCAGATCTCCATCATCTACGCCGCCCGCAACCAGTATCGCGTGGTGCTGGAAACCAGCCCCGCCTTGCAGACCGACCCGGCGATGCTCGACCGCGTGTTTCTCGCCGGCGCCGGCGGAGCCAGCATTCCGCTGCGCAGCGTCGTCGCGGTGGAGCGCAGTACGGCCCCCCTCGCGGTGCGCCACCAGGGGCAGTATCCGGCCGCCACCATCACCTTCAACGTGCCGGAGGGGGTGGCCAACGGCACCGCGCTCCAGGCCGTGCAGGCGGCCTATGAGGGCCTGGTGATGCCCGATACCATCCGCGCCAATTTCGCGGGGAATGCCCGCTTCATCACCGAGAGCCTGTCCTCCCAGCCGCTG
>CAIWAJ010000062.1:0-3244 GCA_903910565.1 uncultured Rhodospirillales bacterium | reverse complement strand
GTCCACCGCCACGCCGAGCCGCCGCCCATCGGGGTCTCCGGGCCTCATCTCCGCCGGCACCGCGCGGCGGGAGCGCAGGCGTAGCCGCCGCGCCGGGGCGGGCAGCCTGAACCGCCATAGCCGGCCAATCCGCACGCCCTCCGTCACCCCGCCATCCGCCCATAGCGCCGGCGCCGGGTCGTCCGTGCGCACGAACCCCATCGCCGCCGCCCGCGCCAGCAGCCGCGCCTGCGCCGCCAATACCTCGGCGCCCGCCATTCGCAACGGCGCGCAGGCCGCCCGCCGCCACACCGCCTGGGCATAGGCCGATCCAGCCTCGCGGCCATCCGCGAAGGCGCCGCGATTGCCGGTGTCGAGGTAGCTCTCCGCCGGCAGCCCCTCGGCGAGGAGCACGTCGTGGCGATCGAGTTCGACGTGGTGGTACGTCACCCAGCGCACCCGGCACTGCGCGATGGTCGCCCCGTTCAGCAGATAGCGCACGGGGATCAAAACCCCGCTGACGTACACCGCGTGATCGGGCGACAGCATCACCGCGCGGCGCGGAATCCCCGGCCCGAATGCACCGGCGGCGATGCGGACGGGCATGACGTCGGCCGGACGGGCATGCCCCGCCGTGCGCAGCGTGCGCCGCCCGAGCCAGCGCACCCGCGCGGCGCCGCCATGGGCGAGCCGCACTTCGTCGCCCACGCGCAGCCGCTCCACCGGCACGCTGCCGCGCGGCGTGTCTATGCGGGTGCCGGCGGCGAAACACGGCACCACCTGGCCAAGCCCGCCGATGGCATCGAAGGCGATACCGCCAGCGCCACCCCCGCCACCGCCACCGCCCAGCGCGTTCAGCCCCGTCCCGGCATTCCCCGCGCCGCCCCCCGCCGCCGGTAGCCACAGGCTCCCCGCGGTGACGGCCAGCCCGCCCAGACCGCCGAACGCGCCGAGGCCGCCGCCCGGCCCGTTGCCGGACTGGCCGTCCACCGCGTCCATGCCAGGCCCGCCGCCGATGCCGCCGGTGCCGCCGAAACTCGGTGTCGGCACCCCCTCGGCGGTCAGCGCCCCGCCGCCATAGCCGCCATCACCACCCGCGCCTGCTGTGGCGGTGACGTTGCTGAAGACGAGATTGGCGGTCACCAGCGTGCCGCCCTCGTTGAAGATCGCCCCGGCCGCGCTCCCCCCGCCGCCGCCCCCGCCGCCGCCTTTGCCGGACGTGTCGAGGAACGAATACCCCGCCCCGCCATTGCCGCCGGCGGCGCTGTCGTTGAGGAAGGTGACGTTGCTGACGGTCAAGCGCCCCGCCAGTTCAAATATGCCGCCGGCCGCGTCGGCGCCGTTGCCGCCATTGACCGAACCGGCGCTTCCAGCCGTCCCGTCCGCGCCCACCCCCGTGCCGCCGGCGATGGTCAGGTTGCGCAGCGTCACGGTCCCGCCGGTCATCACGACATCGGTGAAGCCGCCATTACCCAGCAGCGTGATGGTCCCGCCGCCGTCGATCGTCACGCCCTGCGCGATGGTCAGCGAATGGGTCAGCGTGATCGTGCCGCCGGAGCTGAACACCAGCGTATCGCCCGGCGCGGCGGCGCCGATCGCCGTGGTGAGGGCGGTCTGCGTATCGGTGGCTATCTGAATGGTGCTCATGCGCGATCCGCCTCCGCGATCAGGCGAGGTTACGCCGGTCGATCACCCGGCGCGCCTTGCCGAGCGAGCGCTCGATCCCGCCGGGTGGCACGATCTCGACGCGAGCGGTCACGCCGACCAGCTCCTTGATCCGCGCCGCCAGCTCCCGCCCGGCGCCATCGGCCGCCGGCCCGATCGCCTCGGGCCGCGCTTCCACCTGCACCGCGATTTCGTCCATCCGCCCCTCGCGGGTGAGGATGATCTGGTAGTGGCCGGCGAGCACCTCGAAGCGGAGGATCTGCTCCTCGATCTGGGTGGGGAAGACGTTGACCCCGCGGACGATCAGCATGTCATCCGACCGCCCGGTGATCTTCTCCATCCGGCGCATCGAGCGCGCGGTGCCCGGCAGCAGGCGGGTGAGGTCGCGCGTGCGGTAGCGGATGACGGGCATCGCCTCCTTGGTGAGGGAGGTGAACACCAGTTCGCCCTTCTCGCCATCGGGCAGTACCGCGCCGGTCTCGGGGTGGATCACCTCCGGGTAGAAATGATCCTCCCAGATATGCAGCCCGTCCTTGGTCTCCACGCATTCCTGCGCGACGCCCGGCCCCATCACCTCGGACAACCCATAGATATCCACCGCATCCATGGCGAAGCTGCGCTCGATTTCCTCGCGCATCGCGTTGGTCCAGGGCTCGGCGCCGAAAATGCCGAGCTTGAGGCTGCTCGCGCGCGGATCGAGCCCGGCGGCGCGGAAATGGTCGAGGATCGCCAGCATGTAGCTCGGCGTCACCATGATGATCTCCGGCCGGAAATCATGGATCAACTGCACCTGCTTCTCGGTCTGCCCGCCGGACATCGGGATGACCGTGCAGCCCAGTCTCTCCGCTCCATAATGGGCGCCGAGCCCGCCGGTGAACAGCCCGTAGCCATAGGCGACGTGCACCGCCATCCCCGCCCGCGCGCCGGCGGCATACATCGAGCGGGCGACGAGATGCGCCCAGGTGTCGATATCCCCCTGCGTGTAGCCCACCACGGTCGGCTTGCCCGTCGTTCCCGAGGAGGCGTGGATGCGGGCGATCTTCTCGCGCTGCACGGCGAACATGCCGAAGGGGTAGTTGTCGCGCAGGGTGTGCTTGGTGGTGAAGGGGAACTTCGCCAGATCGGCCAGGGTGTGGAAATCATCAGGGTGCACCCCGGCGGCCTCAAAGGCGGCACGGTAGTGCGGCACGTTCTGAAAAGCGTGCGCCAGCGACCATTTCAGGCGCTGCACCTGCAGGGCGGCAATCTCGTCGCGCGAGGCGGTTTCGATGGGGTCGAGCACGGCAGGGCCGGAATTGCGCTTCATGGTCTTGCCTCAGGTTTTGGCGGAGGTAGGGGCAGAAAGAATGGCGCCATCGATCACCCGGGAATGCCCCCGGAACTCGGCCACGGTCACCCCGGCACCGGTGGTGACTGTAACATCATAGATGCCGGAACGTCCCCGGCGCTGGCGCTCCACCGCCACTGCCACCAGCCGGTCGCCCCGCGCCGCCGGGGCGACGAAGGTGATGGCGGCATGCTGGGCCACCGTGCGGCGGTCATAGGTGTTGCAGGCAAAGGCAAAGGCCGAATCCGCCAGGGTAAAGATGAAGCCGCCGTG
>CAIWAJ010000061.1:0-11106 GCA_903910565.1 uncultured Rhodospirillales bacterium | reverse complement strand
TGCCGGTGGCGCCGCGGCCGTTGCCGGGGCCGCCGCCATCGCCGCCGCGCCCGGCGGAGGGAATCGCGTCACCGCCATAGCCGCCGGGGAAATTGGCGTCGCCGCCCACCCCGTTGCCGCCGGCCGCCCCCGCGTTGGTGGCGCCGCCGGTGCCGCCCATGCCGCCGGCGCCGCCGGTGGCCGAGACATAGGCGCCGAAGCTCGACGTGCCGCCGGTGCCGCCGAAGGCCGGGCCGGATGACGCGGCGCCGCCGGCGCCGACGGTGATGGCGATGGCGGCGCCGGGCGTGAGGCCGGTGACGACCTTGATCGCCCGCCCGCCCGCGCCGCCGCCGCCGGCGGGCTGGCTGGAATGGGTGCCGCCGGCCCCGCCGCCGCCGATCACCGTCACCTTCGCCGCGGTGACGCCCGGGGGCACCACGAAGCTGCCGGAGGTGCTGAAGCTGGCGACCGAGGTGAAGCCCGGCTTGAGGTTGGGCAGCTTGTAGGCAAGCGGCGCGCCCGACGGCAGGGCGGTGATCGCCGCCGACGTGATGGTGGTCTGCCCGGCATTCACCACGATGGTGGCCAGCCCGACCCAGCCGGCATCGACCGGGGGGGCGACCTGGGTGCCGGTGGTGGCCGCGGCGCCGGCCTTCAACTGCAACTGGACGAATTGCTGCCGCCGGGTGGGCTGCGCCGTGCCGGCATTGGCCGGGCCGAGATAGGGCACCGCGGGGTTGGCGGCGTTGAAATAGGGCAGCACGGCCGAGGCGTTATCGGTTTCGCCGAAGGCCGCCTGGATCAGATAGGCGACGGACTGGCCGGTGGTGGCCGGCGCCGTGAGGGTGAACAGCGTGGGCAGCAGATTGATGCCCATTTTCACCAGCGGCGTGGTGTCGGCGGCGAGCGAGCCATAGGCGGACTGATCGGCCACCGTCAGCGCGGTCAGGCTGCCGGCGGCGACCGAGACGGCCATGGTGGCCGGGCTGGTCGGGCCGACCTGGAGCCCGTCGATCACCGGGCCGGTGCCGAGCGTGACGGCCAGCAGGGCGCCGAGGGCGACCATGACATCCTTGTTGGCGGTCAGCAGGTCAGTGTCCAGCGGGATGGCGCCGGGATAGACGATGTTGCGGTCCATTCATTTTCTCCAATGTCGGCGAGGCCCCGCCTCGCGATGTGGGTCCCATACCCGGGGTTCGGGCGGCGGCGGCGAAGGGAAGGCAAGGGGGCGCTGCCCCCTTGACCCCCGCCAGGGGCCGAGCCCCTGGACCTCATGCCTTGAAGGGGTGCTGCTGAAAGGGAGAGGGGGCCTGCTCCGTGGTTGCATCCACCGAGTTGGCCCCCTCTCCATTTCAGCAGCCGCTTAAACGAATGCGGGTCTGGGGGATCATCCCCCAGCGGGGTCCAGGGGCAGCGCCCCTGGCCTTCCTTCACCACCGCGCCCGAGCGCCGGGTGTGGGGATCAGTTCGAGATGGCGATCCAGGCGATGCTGGCTGCCGGCATGGTGTCGGCTGTCGTGGCCATGATCTCGGTGTCGGAGACCTGGCCGGCGATGAGGGTGGCGTCGCCGTAGCCGGTTTGGCTGTTCCAGCCGCCCTGTGACGCGCCCCAGCCCGGGAGCTGGGCGATGCCGGTGCCGAGCGGGCGGTGGGCGATGACGAAGACCTGGCGGGGCAGCATGAGGCTGCCGTAGCGGCCGGCGAGGCCGTAGCCGTTTTGCGCGTTCCAGCCGCCGGTATCGGCGGGGCGGCTGGGCTCGAAGACGCTCGGCGCGCGGCCGGTGAGGTCGGTGAGGGCGGCGATGAGGCCGGTGCGGGTGGCCCGTTCGCGCTGCATTTCCTTCAGCACGCGGGGGCGGAAGGCAGCGTCGGATTCGGCGAGGCGGCGGGGCAGGCGGGGGCCGAAATAATCGGTGCTGATGAGGTCGAGAAAGGCGCCGGTGGCGGTGGCGATGCGGGTTTGCGCGATGGCGGATTGGAGCTGGGCGTAGAGGGTTGCCCAGATGGCGGCGGGGCCGGCCAGCACGCCATCGAGCACCGGCGTGAGGTCAGCGAACCAGCGCGCGGGCAGCGCGGCTTTGAGCCGCGCGAGCATGTCGGGTTGATCTCCGGTCATTTAGCTCACCGTGACGCTGCTGGTTTTGGCGACGGAGGCGGTGGGGATCGCGAGGTCGGCGGCGGCGCCGTTGAGGGTGGCGGCTCCGACGCGGGTGACCGCGGGGGAGGCGGCGTAGGCGACCTGGAAGAGCTTCGACCACAGCACCGCGGCGCCGAGGCCGAGCGTGTCGACGTAGCCGGTGATGGCGGCCGCCACCGCGTCCCGCACCGTGCCGGGGTTGGCGGCGGGGTCGGTATCGATGGAAATACTAACAGTGACCGGCACTACGCCGGGTGCCTGCACGGCGTAGATGGCGCCGATCGGGCGCACCGCCTCGATGGCGGCGCTGACGCTCGCCAACAGGCTGGCGGAGGGGCTGCCGGTGCCGTCATCGACCACCACGGTGAAGCTGCCGATCATGGGCGCGCCGGTGCTGGTCTGGTTCTCCAGCAAGGCGTGGCTGAGCCCCTGCTGCACGCCGCCGACGGCGTAGGCGATGGCCGCCGGGGTGGCGCGCGTGCGGCTGTCGAGGAAGAGGGAGAAGCGGGCGCGCAGGGCCGCGTCGCTCTCAGCGTCTATGCCGCCTTGGAAGGCGGCGGCGTTGGTCACGGTGTCGACGCCGGCGAGGGGGGCGGCGATCAGCGTGATGGCGGAGGCCTGCACGTTGCCGCCGGCGCCAGGCGCCAGCGCGGTGGCCGGCACGTCGAGGCTCGCCACCCCGGCGGCCATCACGTAGGCGTTCTGCGTGGCGCTCCAGGCGGCGCGGGTGGGGTCGGCGGTGACGGTGAAGAGCAGCGTGCCGTCGGTGCTGCGCAGCGCGGTGCCGGGCGCGATGAGGGCGCTGCCGGTGGTGCTGTAGCGGCTGAATGTCACGATGCCTGACGCCGCCATCGCGGGCAGGCGGGTGACGCCGAAATCGCCCACCCAGCTATCGAGATCGCCGCCCGCGCTGGTCGCCGCCCTCGTGGTTTGCAGCACCTGCACGATCAGCCACTGCACCCACAGGCCGATGGAAGCGCTGGCCTCGAGGATGGCGCGGAGCGTGGAACCGGCGGTGAGATCCACCAGATTGCGCGCGCTGCCCTGCACGGCCGCCGCCGCGGCGCCGACCAGGCCGGAGAAATTCTGAAGCTGCATGTCGGCCTACCCGTTGCTGACTGTGAATGAAAGCGCCACGCTGCCGCTGGTCTCCGCGTCGGCGTAGCGCACCTGGGCGAACACGGCGCCGGCCTGATCGGCCGCGACATCGATCACCGGCTCGGGCTGGTGGGCGACCGCGTTCTCCTTGAACATCTGCCCGCGGATCACCGCCTCGATCTGCGCGGCCACCACGGGCTGGCCGACGAATTTGCCGAGGCCGGCGCCGTAGGTGGGCGCCCAGAGATAATCGCCGGGATTGGTGAGCAGGCGGCGCAGCACGCGCTGCTGGCCGTAGTCGCTGCCCATGGCGAGGGCGATGTCGCCGGACGGGCCGATCGCGAGATCGCCGCCGAATTGGTGCCAGGCGTCGGGCATTTTGGGGCTCCCAGGAAAGGAAGGAAGGAAGCGGTTCTTTTTTGAAAAAAAGAACCAAAAAACTTTTATTCACTTTATCCGGTGTTGCCCGGGGAGGCTCCGAGCAAGTCGGGAAAGTTTTTTGCTTCTTTTTTTCAAAAAAGAAGCGCTTGCTTACTTCAATCCGGCGCCGAAGTCGGCGACCCCGGCCCGCCGTGCGAGTGGGCGTCGTAGTGCTGGCGCAAGCGATCCAGCGAGCCGGCGTGGTCGTAGATGTCGCCGCTCACGTGGAGGTCTCCGACGATGCGCACGGTGCCGTCATTGGCCAGGCGCAGCGTGGTGCCGCTGGCATGGCGGAGCACGAGTTCGCCGGGCGCGGCGCTGGGCGGTGGTGCCGCCAGCGAGAAGGCGGCGCCGATGATGACGCCGTGTTCGCTGTCGCCCTCCTGGGCCAGCACCAGCACCTGGTCGCCCGGCGAGAGCGGCGCCGCCATGCCCCAGCCGGCGCCGACCCATGGGGTGAGCACGGGGAGCCAGCCGGTGAGCACGTTCTCGGGCTGCAACATCACCCGCGCGGTGGCGCGGGCGGGATCGAAGCTGGCGACCAGGGCGAAGCGGGGCTGGCCGAGGCTGCGGTCCATCGCAGTTGCGTGGAGTTTCAAGGCGTTGAGGAACTGGTCCATGCTCACTCCGTGTTATTGTTGCGGGCATGCACGGTCTGGCGGAACCCGTGGCGGCCGATGTGGCGCTCCACGCGATCGACCCAGTAGACCTGGTCGAACCCGGTGCCGGAGCCGGCGAGGCTGATGCGGCCGCGCGGCGCGATATCGAGCTCGCCGGGCATCTCCAGGCGCACCACCCGCTCATGCCGCCCGATCGCGTCAAGCCGGCGCTGGGCGAGTGCGGCGGCCTCGGAGGCGGTGAGGTTGGGCACGACGTAGACATATTGGCGCGCCCGGCTGCCGGCGCGGGTGGCGCGCTCCTCGCAGAGCTGCTGGCGCTCGGCGCTCCAGCTGCGCACCACCACCTCGATGCCGCCGGCCAGCGTCAGCGCGCGTTCGAGCCGCACCGCGGAGGCGTCGCCGAGGGAGAGCGGCAGCGGCGCGGCCTCGGTGTCGGCGGGGCGGAAGCTCAAAGTATTGCCGGTAACGAACAGGTCAAACCCCTCGATATCCGCCAGCGCCGCCAGCAGATCCCACTCCGTGGTGGCGCGGGAGAACTGGTCGAGCTGGGTGCGCTGATGGTTGCCCTCCCACAGGCGGCCGACCGGCACTTTCGTGTCCCGCACATCGGCCACCAGGCCGTGCCGCGAGGCGAGCGTGGTGGCGATTTCGGAGGAGGTCAGGTTTACGAAACTCTCGCCCCGCCGCGCCTCCATCAGCCGCGCCGAGAAATCCCGCCCCTCCAGCCGCACGACGCCAGCCATTGGATCGTATTCGACCCGATCGGCGTCCCCGGTGACGAGGCGCGCGAACCCGGCCACGTCATCCAGCGAGGCCTGGACGTCGACGGTGATGTCCGCCCGGTCCACCAGGTCGAGCAGCGCCACCGGATCGGCGCCCACCGCGAGGCTGACCATGAAACGATCGGCGGCGAAATGGCTGTTCGCGGAGACATCCGCCTCGAACGCACCCGCCACCGGCGCCCCGTCCACCAGCACGCGCAGCCGCGGCCAACGCAGCGCCCCGCTCATCGCGCGATCACTCCGCCACCCGCCTTGGGATCGACCGGCGGCAGGCGCAACGTGACGACCCCCGAGAGCATCGGGTCCTTCAAGCCGTTCAGCGCGGCAATGCGCACCCACTGGGTGGCATCGCCAAGCTCGTCGACCGCGACACGGAAAAGCGTGCCGCCGGCTACGGTGATGGTGCGCATCTTGGGTCTCCAGGGAAGGAAGCGGTTCTTTTTTTGAAAAAAAAGAACCAAAAAAACTTTTGTCACTTTGGACCGGATGCTCGCCGGCGAGCCGCACAGCAAACGGATAGAGGTTTTTTGATTATTTTTTTCAAAAAAGAAGCGCTTTCTTTCTTAGCTTGCTGCGTTGGCCAAGTTGCTCAGCGCCCGATTGGCATACCCAAGCGCAAAGGCCGCCTGGGCGAGCGTGCCCGCCACATCCCCCACTGATGCGAGGTCGAGATCGCCGCTGGTAGCGGCGTCGGCGGTGGCGAGGGACGTGTTGGCGGCGGTGGCGGTGGTGCTGACGGCGGCGAGGGCGGCGGCGTAGGCGGGGGTGCCGAGGCGGGTGGCGTCTTGGGTCAGCTCCATCGGGGCGCCGGCGGAGGTGAGGTCGGCGGAGACGGATTGCAGGAGGGAGATTGCGTCTTCCACCAGCCCCTCGGCTTCGTCGCGCAGCACGGCGCAGACGATGCGGTAGGGCATCCAGTTGGCGCGTTCGTAGGCAACGCTGAAGTCCTGGACAACAACGGTGTAGAGGAAGCGACCCCAGACGAGAGGCCAGGCGGCGCCTTCGGCGCGCATGAGATCGAGCAGACGGGCGCGTTCGCCGGCGTCGGCGCCGGAGAAGGTGCCGGACCAGACGATGGCGGCGTCATCGCGGCCCATGGCGTCGATGACGCGGCGGCCGCCGGGGAGGTGGTGCACGGCGAGGCGCTGCTTGCCGCCCCAAGTGATTTGGCCCGGCAGTTCGAAATCGCGGAACAGCACGGGGCCGAGGAGGAGGGTGCCGGCCATGGTCAGGCTCCTTGCAGGGCGCCGGGCCAGGACGGGCCCATGCGCGGATCGAACCCGGTGGCGCCGCCGCCGGGGCGGCTGGCTTCGCGGGCCAGGCGTTCGGACAGCCAGCGGCCGACCAAGGCGCCGTCAAGATACACCGCGCCGCCCTCGCCGCCGCCGTTTTGCGCGGGTTCGGCGGATGGCGCCATGGTGGGGAGCGCCGCGGCGAGTTGCGGCGCCAGCGCCTGGTTCGGTGCCGGCTCGATCGGTGCCGCCTGCCGGCGGGCGGCGACAGGCGCGGCCTCGGTGTGGCGGGTGGCGAGGACGGGGAGGACGACGGGGTCCGCCATGTCCGGCCGCTCCGGCGCGGGCGACCAGGGCGCGTCCTTCACCGGGGCTGCGCGCTGCACGATGCGCTCGACCAGGCGGGAGATCGGTTGCGGGCCGGGCGGCGCGGGCGGCGCCTGGGGCGCCGCCGCGGCGAGCGGCTCGGCGGTGGCGATTTCGCGCGTGTGGGACTGCGAGGTTTCGATCACCCGCTCCGTGGTGCGCGGCGGCGGGGGCGGCGGATCGGCGGCCGGCGCGGGCGGGAGTTGCTTGGCGCCCTGGGTCGCCTGGCCGATCAGCGCCGCGGCCGGGCCACTGCGCGGCAGGGCGGAGACGCCGGCGAGCATCGCCTGGGTGGCCTTCATGGTCTCGGCGATGCGGGCCATCCCCGCCGAAACGCCGTCCTCCAGCGCGAGGCGGATGCCGATGACATAGGGTTCGTCCATCATTCGCTCTCCGAAATAGCCGCCGCGACATCGGCGGCGATCGCCGGGCCGAGCGCCGCCACGATCCGGCCGACCGCCGGGTCCGGCGCCTGTCCGGCGGTGCCGAATTCGCGGGCGAGGCCGGTGACCGAGAGGCGGTCGCCGTCCACCGTCACCGCGGCACCCGTCGCCCGCAAGGCCGCCGCAAGCCGTTCCGCACCCGCGCGCAATCCGCGTTGGGCGGCTTCCATCAGCGCATCGCTCATTTTCCATCCTTCTAGCCCAGGGCTGCAAAGTCGAACACCCGTCCGTCGAGCCGGCCGAGCGCGACCACGTAGGCCAGGCGCTCCTCCGGGCTCAGCGAAAAGGCGACGTCGAAGGGCACCCCGTTCCGGCACAGATACAGGCTGTCGATCAGATCGGGGTGCTCACTCAGTTTTT
This sequence comes from uncultured Rhodospirillales bacterium, assembly GCA_903910565.1. Classification (GTDB taxonomy): domain Bacteria; phylum Pseudomonadota; class Alphaproteobacteria; order Acetobacterales; family Acetobacteraceae; genus CAIYPH01. Next base: position 3,666 of record CAIWAJ010000061.1, on the reverse strand, counting down.
TGCGATGGCCACGTCAACCGAAGCCGGGTCGCCCAGCGCCGCCGAGACGGCGGCGATCCCGGCATCGCCGAGCCGGGCCACCAGCGCCTCGATCTGCGCCTCGTTGGCCGGCATCGGCACCGGCACGTCGTCGAGCGCCGCCACCGAGCAGGCCAGCACGGCCATGCCGAGCCACATCTGGTTCTGCGCGAGCACCGGCCCCGCCGCCTTGAACAGCCTGAGCTTGTCCAGCGCCGTCAACCGCCGCAGCGCGAGCCGCCGCCCCGCCGCGTCCGTCACCTCCGGCGCCGCCTCCGCGGCGGCAATCAGCCGCGCCGAGGGGCTCAAATCCGCCGCCTGCTGCTGCCGAAGAACTCCAGCCGCTGCTTCACGCTCTGGTCGCCCTTCCAGGTGCCGGCGGAGGCGAGCTTGAACACGACGCCATCGAACTGATAAGTCGAGACCGATCCGTCCGCTTCCGTCACATACTGATACAGCGTGCCAGCCGCCACCTGGGCGCCCGAATTATACGCGGCCTCGATCTTGGCGATGAAATCATCGACGGCCGAACCGCCGCGCTCCATCTCGAAATGCCCGTCCCAGCCCTTCGGCAACTCCGCCGCCAGCTGCGTGCCGTCAATCCGATCGACCCGAACCGCCGCCGTCAACTGCCGGGCCTCGAAACCCGTGACATGCGTGAGATCAACGCGACCATACGGGCCCATCACCACCAACTGGCAGTCACGACCCACCGAGAAAACATTGGATGCCATTTGTATTTTCCCCAATTGAAGGAAGGAAGGTCTTCTTTTTCTGAAGAAAAAGAAGCAAAAAGACTTTTTATCCGTTTGGGCCGGTGGCCAGTCGGAAGGTTATGCGGCGAAGCCCAACAAAGGCTGGGCTTCGCCGCACTCCCAGGGAAAAGCCGCGCAGCAAAGCGGATAAAAGTTTTTTGGTTCTTTTTTTCAAAAAAGAACCGCTTGCTTCCTTATGCCGCCAACCCGCCAAATGCCCCGGGGAGCACCTGGCGCGAAACCTGCACGGTCTGGCCGCCTTCCATGTTGACAATGAATTTTTCGTTGATCGCCTGGTATTGGATCTGCGCGTCGGACTGCACGTAGCCGAGGCCGGTGCGGGTGAGTGGGTTGTTGGAGGCGTCGCAGATCACCGAGAAGGGGAGCGACCCGTCGCGGCTGCCGAGCAGGCCTTGGCTGAGCATGTTTTGCAGGAAGGAGAGCTGGGTGGCGCGGATGCGGCGGAACAGGCCCTGGTTGATGACCTGGCCGACGTATTGGCCCATGCCGGCGGCGAGCGAGGCGGCGATGTAGTTGGTGAGGCGGGTGTAGTTGTCGCCGTTGGTGGCGGCGTTGGAGGAGGCGTTGTGGCCGCCGCGGACGCCCCAGAAATTGCCGCCGGGCTGCGGGTTGGCGATCACGTCGATGCCGGCGATCAGCAGGGTTTGCAGCTCGGCCGCCGAGTAGGTGCTGGCCTGGCCCGAGCCGGGGGCGCCGGAGCGCTGGCTGCCGACCACGCCGTAGAGCGGCTTGTTGAGGCTGGATTGCTCGGGCGAGAGGTTGGCGAGGCGGCCGAGCACGAAGCCCTGCGGGGAGACCACGCGCATGACGCCGGCCACCGGGTCGTTCCACCAGATCCAGTCGCCGAACATGAGTTTGGCCGAGTAGGAATCAAGCCCCGCGCTGGCTTTGGCCGAGACGGCATTGCCGATGGTGTCGCCGGCGGGGCCGGTGAGCACCATGTAGATGCCTTCGGAGAGCCCGAAGCCGGCCTGGGTGGTCCATTGCGTGGCGTCATCGGCGTCGGCCAGCATGGCGAGCGAGCAGCCCTGGCCGCGCAGCGCATACATGCCCTTGCGGGGCGCGATGTCGCTGCCGACCAGGGTGGTCGCCGTCACGCCCGAGGCGCCGTCGCTGCCCGGGGCGCCCAGCGCGAGGGACCAGGTGAAGGCGACCTGGGTGGCGGTGGTGCCTTGTGCATTGGCAACGATGATCTGGCTCGGGCCGCGCTGCGGGCCCTGGCCGGCGTTGATGGCGGTGGCCAGCGCCGTCCAGAAGGCGGCGCCGGTGCCGCCGATATTGTCGAACACTTCGGGCTGCAGGCCGGGCAGCGTGACGGTGAAGCGCCAGGTGCCGGTTTTGGCGCCGGAGCCCAGCGCGATCACGATCTGGCTGCCGAGCGAGCCGGTGTAGAGCGCGGTGACGAGGAAGCTGGTGTTGGGCACGATGAAGGCGGCGGCGGTGTCCGTCCCGTCCGTCACGCGCACGCAACGGAAATTCGCCGCCCCCTGCTGCACGGCGGTGGCGACATGGGTGCCCATGTCATATTTGCGCGCCGCGATCGGGCCGAAATTGCGCGCGTAGTCGCTCATCGTGCCGACGATGACGGGCTGGCCGACCGGCCCCCAGCTCGCCGAGCCGACGATGCCGGCGACGTTGGTGGGCACGCCGTTGAGGATGAGGTTCTGCGGCGGCACGATCTGCACGTAGAGATCGGGCACCACGAGGGCGGTGGTGTTGACGGAGCCTTGTTGCACGATCGGCATGGATCAGCCCTCCCGCACCACAATGCGCACCACATCGGCGGCGTTCTCGCCGGCGAGGATGGCGGCGACGGTATCGGCGTCGGTGACGAGGGCGCCTTTCGCGTACGTTCCGAACGGACGCACGACCACGAGATGGAATTGCATGGATTTTCCCTTCTTGGAGGATCAGTTCAGGCGGACCAGCGCGACATCCCCGCCATTGGGCGAGTAGGCGGCGCTGCCGAAAGTCATCGACGGCAGATCGGCCGCCACGGTCGTTGCGTAATCGACGGTATAGACGAGGTCCCGCCGGTAGAGCGCGGCGTTTTCGGTCTGGTCGCACACAATGGAGGTGGCGAAGCGCAGGCGGCCGGCGGTGCCATCGGGCAGGTCGATGAAATCGAGGCCGGAGAGCGCCTGGTCGATCGCCGCACCCGCCTGGTCCCGCGTCGCGGGGTCCGGGCACCAGCAGGAGAGGCGAAAGCCTTGTCGCTGTCTGCGGGTTTCGCGAAGGGCCGGCTGATCGGCCGTCACCCGGCCGACCAGGCTGCCGACCCCCGGCACCAGCACGCTGCCACCCGCGGCCACCGCGATGCGCCGCGTCGCGAGGTAGCTGGCGAGCACCGCCGCCACCCGCTCGGGCGTGTCGCCGGCGATGGTTCGGTGCACCACCGCGACGTTATCGGCGAGCAGCCCGGCGACCTGCCCGGGGTCCGCGGTGCCGGTGAAGGTCGCGGTGTCGCCGCTCACCGTCACCCCCAGCCCCGCGATCACCGGCGGCCCCAGCGTCCATTCATCCGGCCAGCGCGTGGTGACGGCCTGGTGGTGCGCCTCGGGAAACACCGTGATGTTGACGGCGCCCGTGGCAAGATCGGCATCCAGCGCGGCCGTGGTGGGCCAGCCCCGGTAGATGCGGCAGACTGGCCCCAGCAGCGAGGCCGCATCCGGCCCGGCCGGGTAGAACGCGGCGCCCAGCAGGGACACCAGCGCGGTCTCGACGTCCGATTGATCGGCCATCGCGTGCTCCTTGCAATAGAAAGGAAGGGCTTCTTTTTTGAAAAAAAGAAGCAAAAAACTTTTTATCCGTTTGCTCCGCGGCCTCCGTGGGTAGCACCGAGCGAAGTGGATAAAAGTTTTTTGGTTCTTTT
>CAIWAJ010000060.1:0-4892 GCA_903910565.1 uncultured Rhodospirillales bacterium | reverse complement strand
GGTGGTCATGAAATCAAAAGCACGGCGCTTGCGAACACGATTACCGGTAACGTCCTCAGCGATGGCCTGACGGCGCCGACCAGCTACAGTATCGACATGCCGTTCGGTGGTAATGATACGATCAGCAACAACACGATCATCAAGGGTCCCGCATCGGTCAATAAATACTTCCTCCATTTCGGTGGATCCGGGACCTACAACAACAGTAACCTCGTCGTCAGCGGCAACACCATCACAGATCAGCGCGGCGCGACCGTGTTTCTGCTCAACCAAGGCACCGTTGCTGGCGGCACGAACATACCGGCGACCATTACCAACAACATATTCACCAACATAACCAAGCCGTACGTGTCGGAGGACCAGCAGTGGAACGGCGGGTTCTTCGTGCCCGGCCCCAGTGTCGATATCGTCACCGGCAATACCTTCCCGCCCCCCGCCTGCTTCCGTGAAGGCACGCACATCCTGACGCTGCGCGGCCATGTCGTGGTGGAGGATTTACGCATCGGCGACCAGGTGGTGCTGGCCCGCGGCGCCGCCGCGCCAATCCGCTGGATCGGTTATCGCACCATCGATTGCAATCGCCACCCCCTGCCGGCCGAGATCTGGCCCATTCGCGTGCTGGCCGGCGCCTTCGGCCCCGGAATGCCCATCGCCGATCTCATGCTCAGCCCCGACCATTCCGTGCATGTCGAGGGAATGCTCATCCCGGTCCGCTATCTCGTCAACGGCCGCAGCATTCGCCAGGAGCAGTCGGCGCGCGTGACCTACTACCATGTCGAACTCCCCGCGCATGACGTGCTGCTGGCCGAGGGCCTGCCCTGCGAGACCTATCTCGACACCGGCAATCGCAGCGCTTTCGCCAATGGCGGCCCCGCGATCCAGCTCCATCCCGATCTTGCCAGCGGGGTCTGGTCGACCAAGGCCTGCGCCCCGATGGCCATTGGCGGCCCGGCTGTGCTCAAGGCGCGGCGCCGCCTGCTCGCCCGGGCGGCGGAACTCGGCTTCGGCATCACGGAAGACGCCGCCGCCTGCCTCTCCATTCACGGCCACCGCGTGCGCGCAAAGTCCCGCGATGACCGGCTGACTTTCCGCGTGCCACGGCGCAGTGGCGTGGTGCGGCTGCTTTCGCGCGCCGCGGTGCCCTCACACACCCGCGCCGACAGCGACGAGCATCGGCAACTCGGCGTCGCCGTCGCGCAATTGTGGTTCGACGGCGCCCCGGTGGCGCTTGACGACGCGCGGCTCGGCGACGGCTGGTATCCGGTCGAGCAGGACGAGCGCGGCCGGCACTGGCGCTGGACCGACGGCAACGCGGCGCTCCGGCTCGATGGCGTGCGCGAGGTGGTCGCGGAAATCGCGATGACCGAGGTGTACTGGGCCGATGAAACGTCCCGCGAAAGTTCGGACCGCCAGCGCGCCTAGCCCGCCGCTCAGCCGCCCTCGGTCAGCCGCGCCTTCAGCGCTTCGTTGACCAGGCCTGGATTGCCCTTGCCCGCCATCGCCTTCATCACCTGGCCGACGAAGAAGCCGAAGAGCTTGACGTTGCCGGCCCGGTAGTCCTCGACCTTCGCGGCATTGGCGGCCAGCATGGCGTCCACCGCGGCTTCGATGGCGGAGGTGTCGCTGACCTGCTCGCGCTCCTTGATCAGCCCGTCCAGGGCCGCGCCCCGGGGTTCGGCGCCCATGCCGAGCAGGAGGGTGTTGAGCGAGGCATTGCTGATCCGCCCTGCGGCCTTGGCGGCGAGGAAGGCGGCGGCTTCTTCCAGCAGATGCGTCCAGTCCGGCGACAAAACCTCCGGCCAGTCGATCCCGAGGTCCTTCAGCTTTGAGGAGAGGGCGCCGAGGATGGCGTTTGCCGCTTCCTTGGCGTTCGCCCCCTTGGCCACCAGCGCGTCGAAGCAGCGGGCGCGGAACATGTCGTCGATGATGGTCGCGGCATCGTAGGCGGAGAGGCCGTAGTCCGTCTGGTAGCGCGCGAACTTGGCATCCGGCAGTTCGGGCAGGGCGGCCTTCAGCTCCGCCACCCAGGCCTCGTCCAGCACCAGCGGGAGCAGGTCGGGGTCGGGGAAGTAGCGGTAGTCATGCGCGTCCTCCTTGGAGCGCATGGAGCGGGTTTCGCCGCGATTGGGGTCGAACAGGCGGGTTTCCTGCTGCACCGTGCCGCCGGATTCCCAGATATCGATGTGGCGCAGCGCCTCGACCTCGATCGCCTGCATGACGAAGCGCACGGAGTTGACGTTCTTGATTTCACAGCGCGTCCGGTAGGGCTCGCCATGTTTGCGCACGGAGACGTTGACGTCGGCACGGAGCGAGCCTTCCTCCATGTTGCCGTCACAGGTGCCGAGATAGCGCAGGATGGAGCGGAGCTTGCGGACGTAGGCGCCGGCTTCCTCGGGCGAGCGGATATCGGGCTCGCTGACGATCTCCATCAGCGCCACGCCAGCGCGGTTGAGGTCAATGTAGGATGTGGTGGGGTGCTGGTCGTGCAGGGATTTGCCGGCATCCTGCTCGAGATGCAGGCGCGTCACCCCGATCTGGCGGGTGCTGCCATCGGCGAGGGTGATCTCGATGGTGCCGGCGCCGACGATGGGGTGTTCGTACTGGCTGATCTGATAACCAGACGGGAGATCGGCGTAGAAGTAGTTCTTGCGGTCGAACCGGCTGACCATGTTGATGTGGGCATTGAGGCCAAGCCCCGTCCGCACCGCCTGCGCCACCGCCTCGCGGTTCAGCACCGGCAGCATGCCGGGGAAGGCTGCGTCCACGAAGCTGACCTGGCTGTTCGGCTCGGCACCAAACGCCGTCGCCGCCCCCGAGAACAGCTTGGATTTGCTGATCACCTGGGCATGCACCTCAAGCCCGACGACGATCTCCCACGGGCCCGTACGCCCCTCGATCACATAGCTCATGCCGGCGCTCCCGCCCTGATCCCCGGCAGCGCCGTGAACCCCGAGGCCCGCTCGATCGCCGCCGCCACCGCGAACACGGTCTCCTCGTCGAACGGCTTGCCCAGCACCTGCAAGCCCAGCGGCAGGCCCTGGCTGTCCAGCCCCGCCGGCACCGACATCCCCGGAATCCCCGACATATTGGCCGGCCCGGTGAACACGTCGTTCAGATACATCGTCACCGGATCGTCCATTTTCTCGCCCTGCCCGAACGCGGCCGAGGGCGCCGTCGGCGTCACCAGCGCGTCCACCGTGCGGAAGACGTCGGTGAAATCCTTCAGGATCAGCGCGCGGATTTTCTGCGCCCGGATGTAATACGCATCGTAATACCCGGCCGACAGCACATACGTCCCGATCAGCACCCGGCGCTGCACCTCGGCGCCGAAGCCGGCGGCGCGGGAGTTTTCGTAGAGCTCGGTAAGATCGCCGCCATCGGTGCGGCTGGAGAAGCGCACGCCGTCATAGCGAGCGAGGTTGGAGGAGGCCTCGGCGGGGGCGACGATGTAATAGGCCGGGAGCGCGTATTTGGTGTGCGGCAGCGACACGTCGACAATCTCCGCCCCCTGCGCCCGCAGCCACGCCAGCCCCTGCTGCCACATCGCCTCGATCTCGGGCGCCATGCCCTCGCTGCGATACTCCTTCGGCACGCCGATCCGCAGCCCCTTCACCGAGCGATGGCACGCCGCCTGAAAATCCGGCACCGCGATATCGGCCGACGTGCTGTCCTTCGCATCGAACCCGGCCATCGAGCGCAGCATGATCGCGCAATCCTCCACCGTCCGCGCAATCGGCCCGGCCTGGTCGAGCGAGGAGGCAAACGCCACGATCCCCCAGCGCGAACACCGACCATAGGTCGGCTTGATCCCGGCGATCCCGCAAAACGCCGCGGGCTGGCGGATCGAGCCGCCGGTATCCGTCGCCGTCGCCCCCAGCGCCAACCGCGCCGCCACCGCCGCCGCCGAGCCGCCCGAGGAGCCCCCCGGCACCAGCGGCCGGTTATCCCCCCGCCGCGTCCACGGATTGGCCACCGGCCCATACGCCGACGTCATATTGGAAGACCCCATGGCGAACTCGTCGAGGTTCACCTTGCCGAGGAACACCGCCCCGTCCCGCAGCAGATTGGCGGTCACCGTGCTCTCATAGGGCGGCACGAAATGCTCCAGCATCCGGCTGCCCGCCGTCGTCCGCACCCCCTTGGTGCAGAACAAATCCTTGATCGCCAACGGAATCCCGGTGAGATTCGCCGCCTCCCCACGCGCCAGCGCCGCATCCGCCGCATCTGCTTGCGCCCGCGCCTCCGCCTCGGTCACCAGCAGATACGCATTCAACCGCGGGTTCACCGCCCCGATCGCCCCGAGATACGCATCCGTCAGTTCCCGCGCCGAGAATTCCCGCCGCCGCAGCCCCTCGCGCGCCTGCGCCAGTGTCAGATCGAACATCACTCCACCACCTTCGGCACCGCATAAAACGCGCCCGCCCGATCCGGCGCGTTACCCAGCACGGCGTCCGCGTCGCCGCCGTCATTCACCACGTCCTCCCGCAGCCGCAGCGCCATCTGCGCCGCCCCGGTCAACGGCTCGACTCCCTCGACATCCACCTCATTGAGCTGCTCGATCCAGGCAAGAATCCCCGACAACTCCGCCCCCAAAGGCGCGAGCTGGTCCTCGCTCACCCGGATGCGGGCGAGGCGGGCAATGCGGCGAACGGTCGCGGGATCGAGCGACATGATATCCCCTTGATCTGGAAGGGGCGGACCATACTGGCCTGCGGCTTTGGATTCAACGCGAAGAAAGGAAGCGGTTCTTTTTTGGAAAAAAGAACCAAAAAACTTTCGCTCTTATTGTGTTGCTTGTTGATACGGTCCCAATCCGGCAGCTGCCATGATCCATAGGTTGGGTGCGGGCGCTTTCGGGAGGGCTTCGATGGTTCTACGCCAGCCGAGGTAAT
>CAIWAJ010000059.1:0-1833 GCA_903910565.1 uncultured Rhodospirillales bacterium | reverse complement strand
CTCCATGCCGGGCGCGAAGGCAGGGTCGGTCGAGACGCTGGGAATCCGCAGCAGGTCCTTCAGGCGAGACAAGATCGCCTCCCGCTCCTGGCGCAGATAAGCAATCACGGCGTCCGACATGGCGATGCTCCGGCATTTGGCGCGCGATGCTGCCTGGGTGGGGTGGGGGGTGCAAGCGGGAGGAAGCGCTTCTTTTTTGGAAAAAAAGAAGCAAAAAACTTTTGTTCGTTTGCTGTTGCGGGGGCTCAGGCTAGGAGGGGCGCCGATAATTGATTCGATAACGTAACAAATAGGGCACGCGTTGGGGATTTGATTTTAGGCGCACGCCTTCGTCGTTCGCGCAAGGTTGTGATGGCACGGATGGCGGGGGCGACGTTGGCGGGGATATGGGTGAGCGCAAGCCATGGCCGCGCGGCGGACGGGCGGGGCGCAGTTTGTGCCTTGGTGGAAGCGCGCGGCGCGCGGCGGGGGTGGCGCGGACGCAGTTCGCCTGTCGGCTGGCTGTGACGCCGGCGCTTGGGGGCGGGCACGGACGGTATGATCGCAGTCGGGGGCGCGGGCGGGGCGGCGGCGAGACGGTGCATGAGGGCGGCGAAGTCCTGCCCCATGCGGTGCATCTGCGTCCAGACGGCGCGGCCGCCGGGGAGGAAGCGCCAGAGCCAGGAGGGGCCGGCAATGGCGGCAATGAGCGCGCAGACAAGCTCCGCCAGACGAACCGCGGGATGCGGCTCGCCTTGGGTAAGCTCAGGGGATGTGATCGCGCTGTTCATGATGGTATGTTTAACTAGATTGATATCGTCAGTCAAGCGCATTTTTGCGGCATTGTTAAAAAATTTTCTCTTGGTGTCGCCGGGCCTGATTCGGGTGGGTTCCGGTCGCGCAGCGGCTAGACCACAGGTTTTGCAGCGGTTGCTCTGGATTGCTTCGCTGCGCTCGCAATGACGGCGGTTGGGTTGCCGAGGCCCACGGAATGGGAATTACTCCTTTATTTTTTGTCCGAAGGCCCCATCCTCGGAGAGTACGCCAACGGCATGGAACGGAACAAAAAGTTTTTTTGGTTCTTTTTGTTCACAAAAAGAACACCCTTCCCCTCCCCCTTAAGCTGCCCCCACCGAGTTACGCAGCACCCCGATCCCATTGATCGCCACTTCCACGGTGGCGCCTGGCCGCATGGGCAGGATTCCGGCGGCGGTGCCGCAGGTGATGAGGTCGCCGGGGAGCAGGGTCATTTCGCGGGAGAGCAGGCTGACGATACGCGGCGGTGGCAGGATCATGTCCGCCACCTCGTAGTTCTGGCGTTCGCGGCCGTTGAGGAGGGTGCGGACGCGGAGGGTTCGCCAGTCGAGCCCGGTGGCGATGGCGGGGCCGATGGGGCCGAAGGTATCGCAGCCTTTGGCGCGGGCCCATTGTTCGAAGCGCGGGTTGTCGCCGAAGAGGTCGGGCGCGGTGACGTCGTTGACGCAGGTGTAGCCGAAGATGGCGGCTTCGGCCGCGGCTTCGTCGAGGTTGATGCAGGGCTGGCCGATGACGACGCCGAGTTCGCCTTCGTAGACGGTGCGGCCGGTGTAGGATTTGGGGGGGCGGATGGTGTCCTCGGGGCCGATGATGGCGCCGGGGGATTTCAGGAAATACAGGGGGTAGTCGGGGATGCCATAGCCCTGGGCGGTGGCGACGGCGTGGAAGTTGTTCCACAGGCCGATGAACAGCCGCGGGCGGACTGGCGGCAGCAGGCGCACGGCGGCGAGGGGCAGGGTTTCGCCGGTGGGCGTGGGGGCGGCGAACATCTCGCCGGTGTGGACGGCGATGGTTTCGCCGTCCAGCGTGCCGAAGCCT
>CAIWAJ010000058.1:0-6515 GCA_903910565.1 uncultured Rhodospirillales bacterium | reverse complement strand
TGCACAGGCCGGAGTCGATTTCGAATTCGGCGCCGTGCAGGGCGCAGATGATGCGGGTGCCGTCGATGGAGAGGAAGCGGCCGGGCACCCAGTCGAGCGGGGCGCCGATATGGGGGCAGGAGTTGACGTAGACGCGGACGTCCTCGCCGCGGCGGATGGCGAGGAGGCCGTTGAAGATGCCGGTGGCGGGTGGGTAGCCGGCGCTGCCGCCGTCGGCGATGTCGTCCACCTGGCCCAGCACGCGCCAGCCGGGCGGGAACATCACGGCTTGGCGCCGCCGAGCGCGCAGATCGCCAGCCAGTGCTCGGCGCTGACCGGCATGACCGAGAGGCGAGACTGGCGGATCAGCGGGAGTTCGGCGAATTGCGGGTCGGCCTTCATGGCGGCGAGGGTGACGGGTTTTTTGAGCGGGCGCAGCGCCTTCATGTCGACGCAGACCCATTCGATCTTGTCGCCCGGCTCGGCGGTTGGGTCCCGGTAGGCTTCGCGGGCGACTTCGACGATGCCGACGATCTCCTTGCCGATGTTGGAGTGGTAGAAGAAGGCGCGGTCGCCTTTTTGCATTGCCTTGAGGTTGTTCTTGGCCATGTGGTTGCGCACGCCGGTCCAGGGTTCGACCTTGTTGGCGACCTGTTGGGTCCAGGAGAAGGCGTCGGGTTCGGATTTGACGAGCCAGTATTGCATCGGAGGGGAGGTCCTTGGATTCCGGGCGGCAGGCGTGGGATAAGGTGTGCATTCTTCCCGGACTTGGCGCCGGGCGCAAAGCCTCTGTTTATCGGAACCGCATGGCCCGCTCGCTTCACCGTTTCGCAAATCCCGGCCAGTTTCTGCGGCTCTCCGGGCGGATTCTGCCTTTTCTGGCGGTGGCGGGGGGCGTGTTGACGCTGGTTGGCCTGGGCTGGGGGCTGTTTTTCGCGCCGGCGGATTACCAGCAGGGCGATGCGGTGCGGATCATCTACATCCATGTGCCCGCCGCATGGCTCGCCTCGGGCGGCTATTTCGGGCTGGCGCTGTGCTCGCTGCTCTCCCTGGTGTGGCGGCATCCGCTGGCGGACCTCGCGGCGGTGGAGATCGGGCCGGTGGGGGCCGGTTGCACGGCGCTGTGCCTGGCCACCGGCAGCCTGTGGGGGCGGCCGATGTGGGGGACGTGGTGGGTGTGGGATGCGCGGCTGACCTCGATGCTGGTGCTGCTGTTCCTTTATCTCGGGCATATCGCGCTGGTGCGGGCCTTCGACAGCCCGGAGCGGGGCTATCGGGCCGGGGCGATCCTGGCGCTCATCGGGGTGGTGGATCTGCCGGTGATCAAGTTCTCGGTGGAGTGGTGGAACACGCTGCACCAGCCGGCCAGCATCAAGTTCACCAGCGCGCCGACGGTGTTTTCCGGCATGTTGTGGCCGCTGCTGATCTCGATCCTCGGCTTCTCGCTGGGCTTCGCGGCGATCGTCACTTCGCGCCTGCGCTCGGCGGTGATGGAGCGGCGGACGCGCGGGCTGCTGATGGCGCGGGCGCGGGAGGGGGCATGACGCATCTGCCGTTCATTCTGGCGGCCTATGGGCTGACGGTGGTGACGATCCTGGGTTACGCGATCGCCGCCTGGCGGCGGGCGGGGCAGGCGCGGCGGCGGTTGGCGGCGGTTGATACGCGCGGGCGGGAGGCATGAGCGGCGCGCGCATGAGCCGCAAGCGGCGGCGGCTGATCGTGGTGCTGGCGGGGCTGGCGTGTCTTGGCGCGGCGGTGGCGTTGGTTCTGTCGGCGCTCAATGACAACCTGACGTTCTTTGTGGCCCCCTCCGAGATTGCCACCAAGGCACCGGCGCCGGGCCGCAGTTTCCGCATTGGCGGGCTGGTGGAGGCGGGGAGCGTCGAGCGTGTGCGGGTGGACGGCAAGCCGGCGGCGCGGTTCCGCGTGACGGATGGGCCGGGCTCCGTGTCGGTCACCTATGTCGGCATTCTGCCGGACCTGTTTCGCGAGGGGCAGGGCGTGGTGGCGATGGGCACGCTGCGGCCGGATGGGGTGTTTGCGGCCTCGGAGGTGCTGGCCAAGCACGACGAGACCTATATGCCGAAGGAAGTGGCGGATGCGCTGAAGAAATCGGGGCAGTGGAAGCCCGGGAGCTAGGCGGGGCGCGGACCCGGCCCTAGCGCAGCCCGGGGCAGGCGCGGGCGATTTCGGCCAGCGGCATGTAGCTCAGCAAGGATTTGGCCATGTTGTTGTTGGCGCCGAGCTTGCCGGCCTGGAGCGAGCCTTCCGGCGCGTTCAGACCGCCCATGCAGAATTCGCGATACACGATCGTCGCCAAGTCAGCCGTTGCCGGCATGCGCTGCAATTCGGCGCCCGTCGCCAACAGATCCTCGGCGGCGAGGGTGGCGGGGTGCAAGGCATTGAAAACCAGGACATTATAGTCGACGACCTTGCCCTCCTTGGCGGGCGTGTCGGTCCACATGCCCGGATGCACCGTGGCGACCTGGGCGGAGCGGCTATAAAGCGAACTCGCGGTGCTGACCGGCACATTGTTGGATTGGGCGCCGAAGGCGCTGACCGGCGCGCCGCCCGTGCCGTTTGGCACGCTCGCATCCCCCGCGATCGGCAGGCTCGCGACGGCGATATCGACCGCCGATTGGGCGCCGGGGTCCTCCCAGACGAACGCGAGCAATGCCGGAAACACCATCGCGGGCACGCCGAGCAGCAGCCATTTGGGCGAGGCGAATTTGACCCACCAGCGCTTCCGTCGCGGAAGCGGTCTGCCACGCGGTGGTGCCCGGCGGGCCGAACTCATTGTTGCCATGCTTCATTTTGCGCCAATTATCGCAAAACTGTCAAAGATTATCGTGTCGTTCGCGATTCCACGAGAGTGACCTCGGGATCACCGCACAAATCCACGCCACCCTGCTCCATCTCCTCCTGGTCGCCGCCGAAGGCGGTGCGGGCGACGAAGCGGCACTGGCTGGCGCGATCGAAGGCGACGACCAGGCGATGGCCCGGCGGCAGCACCGCCGCGCCCAGCAGGTCATCGCTCGGCGCACCGGCTGGCTCCTCGGGCCGCAGGCGGAGTGCGGTGACGGTCCGCGCCGTCCGGTTGATCAGCATGATGGCGCCGGGCGGCAATGGGGTGGGCGGGGTATCCTCGGTCGTCCAGCCCGGCCGGACGATCAGTGCCGGCATGGCGCAGAGGTCGATGCCCCGCCGCTCCTCGGCGGCGCGGTTGTCATAAACGAGGCGCAGATCCGCCACGCAGCCGCCGCGGTAAACGAGGCCGCCGACGGTGCCGGGCGGGATGGCGCCTGGCGGCGCGAGATCGTCGCCCCATTGATCGGCACTGGCGCTGGAGACGAACACCTGGCGGATCGCCCGCGGCCCGCGGTTATCGAGGCGGATGGCACGCGCCACCGCGAACAGCTCGTTCGCCCGGATCGCGGCCGAGCCGTCGAGCGTCATCGCATGGATATGGCAGAGATCGAGCCCACGGCGCTCCTCGTGGCTGAGATCCTCGTAGATCACCTGCACATCGAACACGCATTCGCGCGTCCGCCCGAGCCGGACCTTGAACGTGTTGCCTGGCCGCAGGATGGCGTCGCCGAGCCGGTCGTCGCCCCATTGCTCGGCCTCGCTGGAGGAGACACGGATCTGGAATATCGGCTGGCGGGTGCGGTTGGTCACCTCGACCTCCCGCATGCCCACCGGTGCGCGCGGCGGGCGCGGCGTCTCGGCGAACGCGGGCAGCGCGAGTGCCGCGGCGGTCAACCCGGCCGCTCCAAGGCGGCGCCATGTGGCGAATGCCATCTGAGTCTTCGTCCAATCACCCTGCCGCGCCCGGGGGCGCGCGCCTGTTCTGCCACACTCTACCTTGCTTCGGGCCGGATGGATGCCAATGTAAGGTGCATGTCCGACCAGTTATTACCCAAGGGGCGCCTTCCCGCACAAAATTCCGTGACACCGTCCGTGGTGGCGCCGAAACCGGCGGCCGCGCAGCCGCCGGCGCCGCGCGGCAAGGAGACCGGCGGCCCCTCCGGCCCCGAGCCGACCCGCTATGGCGATTGGGAGCACAAAGGCCGCTGTATCGATTTCTGATTAGCCCCGCCGCGCCTTCGCCGCGGTCACGGTGTTCTCCAGCAGGCAGGCGATCGTCATCGGCCCCACTCCGCCCGGCACCGGCGTGATGGCACCCGCCACCAGCGCCGCCTCGGCGAAAGCGACATCGCCGACCAGCGAGCCATCGGCGATCCGGTTGATGCCGACATCGATCACCACCGCCCCCGGCGCGATCCAGTCCCCCCGCACCATCTCCGCCCGCCCGACGGCGGCCACCACGATATCGGCGCGGCGGCATTCGGCGGCGAGGTCGCGGGTGCGGGAATGGGCGATGGTGACGGTGGCGTCCGCGTTGGTCAGCAATGCGGCGATCGGCTTGCCGACCAGCACCGAGCGGCCAAGCACGATTGCACGCGCGCCCCGCAGCGTGGTGCCGGCTTCGGCCAGCAGCTTCATCGCGCCCGATGGCGTGCAGGCCACGAGCCCCGGCAGCCCGTTGGCCAGCCGCCCGGCATTGACCGGATGCAGCCCGTCGACGTCCTTCGAGGGCTCGATCGCCTCGATGATCGGCTGGGCGCGCAGCGGGGCGGGCAAAGGCAGCTGCACCAGAATGCCGTCCACCTCCGGGTCCGCATTGAGGCCGCGCACCACCGCCAGCAGCTCCGCCTCGCTGGTGGAGGCCGGCAGGCGGATGGTGCGCCCGGCGATGCCGGCGGCCAGCGCCGCCTTCTCCTTGCTGCGCACATAGACCTGGCTCGCCGGGTCTTCGCCGACGATCACCACGGTGAGGCCCGGGCGATACGGGAGACCCGCCACATCCGCGGCGATGGCGGCGCGCAGGCGGGCGGCGACGGATTTGCCGTCGATAATGGTGGCGCTCACAGGCCTTCCAATCCGGAAACCAGGGTTGCGGGGTCACCCTCGATGCGCAACGTCTTCTCGCGGCTGGTGGCCCCTTGGGCGACGGAGACGAGGGAGGACGCGATGCCGAGCGCGGCGGCGAGTGTTGCACAGGCGGCGCGATTGGCCCGCCCATCCTCGGCCGCCTCGGTGACGCCGATGCGCAGCCGCTCGCCATCCACCGCCGGCGCGCGGCCCTGCAGCCCCGGTCGGCGCGATTTCGGCTGCACCTTCACCGCCACCGACACGCTGTCCTGGCCGATGCGCCAGAATCCACTCATACCCAGAAGCCGCTCATTACAGGATGAGGCCCTGGATCTGCCCGTAGGCGATGGCGAAATACAGCCGGCGCAGAATCTCCTGCGCCACCCAGATGGCGAAAATCAGCACCAGCGGCGAGATATCGATGCCGCCGAGATTGGGCAGCCGGTTGCGGATCGGCCGCATCGCCGGCTCGGTGATGCGATACAGAAAGTCGCCGATCGTCCACACCAGCCGGTTGCGGGTATCGAGCACGCCGAAAGACACGAGCATGCTGAACAGCGCGGACAGGATGACCGCCCATTTGTAGAGGCTGAGGACTTGGTTCAGAATTTCATAGACGATGGTGACCACGCATTCCCCCTGGGGTGACGCCGTGCGGACCCTATCGTTCCGCCTTTTCCTCCGCAACCTGCCGCGCCGCATTGGAACCCTGAAATGGACGCCACTTCCCCCTTCATTGACCAGCTCATCGCCGCCCTCGGAGCTGGCGCGGTGCAGTCCGGCGATGCCATGGCGCCCAGCCATTTCGGCGACTGGATGGTGAAGGCGGAGCCTGGTGCCTTGCCGCTCGCCGTCGTCCTGCCCCGCAGCACCGCGGAGGTGGCGGAGGTGCTGCGACTGTGCTCCGCCCACGGCATCGGCGTGGTGCCGCAAGGTGGCCTCACCGGCCTGGCCGGCGGCGCCACCCCGACCGCGGGCTCGATCGCGCTGTCGCTCACGCGCATGCGGGCGATCGAAGAGGTGGACCAAGCGGCCGCGACGATGACGGTGCAGGCCGGCGCGCCCCTGCAATCCCTGCAGGAGGCTGCCGATGCCGCCGGCTTCCTCTTCCCGCTCGATATCGGCAGCCGCGGCTCCTGCGCGATCGGCGGCAATGTCTCCACCAACGCCGGCGGCAACCGGGTGCTGCGCTACGGCATGACGCGGGAGCTGGTGCTGGGCATGGAGGTGGTGCTGGCCGACGGCACGGTGCTGACCAGCCTCAACAAGATGCAGAAGAACAACACCGGCTACGACCTCAAGCAGCTCTTCATCGGCGCCGAGGGCACGCTGGGCGTGGTCACCCGCCTGGTGCTGCGCCTGTTCCCCAAGCCGGCCAGCCTGTGCACCGCGCTCTGCGCCCTGCCGGACTACGCGGCCGTGCTCGCTTTGCTGCGCCGCGCCCGGGCCCGGCTCGGCGGCAATCTCTCGGCCTTCGAGGTGATGTGGCCGGAATTCTACGAGCTCGCCACCACCGCCCACGGCATCCGCGCGCCCCTGCCGCGCGGCAGCGCCGTCTACGTGCTGATGGACGGCATGGGCTCCGACCAGGCGCTCGACGA
>CAIWAJ010000057.1:0-1848 GCA_903910565.1 uncultured Rhodospirillales bacterium | reverse complement strand
GTCGCCGGCGCAGAGAAAGCCGCAGCTAGCGCGCCGGGCCTCCGCGCCGGCGCTCGGTCGCCGGCGCTGAGAAAGCAGCAGCGATCGCGCCGGGCCTCTGCGCCAGGCTTCTCTTGCGCGGCTCTCCCAGACAGCTGCAGCGTGTCCTCCGGGCCTCCGCTGCTTCTCGATAGCCGCGGCTAGGGGGGAGGGTGCCAGGCCCCGCTGCTGCTGCGCAGATGCCGAATTGAGGTGCTGCGGGCGCGACGCGGGCGCGGGCGCGGGGTGTGAGCGCGGGCACGGGCGTGGGCGCCGGTCGGAGGGCGGCGCGGCAGCCGCGGCTCGACTGTCGGCCGCGCCCGCCGCGCGCAGACGCCCCTCACCGCATCCTCGTCCGCCCTCGGCCCCCGCCCGCCGCCGGGCGCGGTCTACGCCGGCGGTGGCGGCGGCGTGGGCACTATCGTCGTCCTCAGCGGCGGCGCCCCACGGGCCGGTGCGCGGCCGCCACTCGAAGGGGTCCGGCGGCTGGGCGGCGCCGGCCCAGGAGGCCGCCACCGCCGGCCGGAGCCGCGGCTCCGGCGGAAGCGGCGGCGGCGGCGGAATCGGGTCCGACGCTGTGGATCGGCCGCTCGGCACGGAATATATCCTGCGAACACGGGAAGGCACCAGTAGCGCCTTTCTGCACAAGACCTTGATCGGTTGTGGATGGTTCTCGATAGCCTGCAACGAGCCGCAGCAATCGCGCCGGGCCACCGCTCCGGCGCACGGTCCGAGACGGTCGCCGGCGCCGAGGAAGCCGCAGCCAGCGCGCCGGGCCTCCGCGCGCTGGCTCGATCGCCGGTGCCGCCATCCGCTCGATCGCCGGTGCCGCCATCCTACCGATACTAGCGCTCACTCATGCAGCACGGAACCTTTTGATTCGAAATCGATCTGCTCCCTTGCAGGATGATTTCAGATTCAAAATTTGTCCGGCGGCTGGGCTTCCACCCGGCTCCCGGGCCCGGACGGCCCGGCGCGGCCGCGGCGAAGTTAGGACACGCAGGCGAGCGCGCCACAGCGGCGGCCCTCGGTCTCCGAGAAAGCCGTGGCGAGCACGCTTGGACCTCGGTCGCCGGTTTCGAGAAACCGCGGATGCAGGGGCACCGTGGCTGCCGGGGCACCGTGCCGCCGGCTTCGAGGCGGCTCAAGCGCCGGCCCACCGCGGCGGCGAGGGCAGCCGCGCTTCCGCTCCTGCCGGCGTCGGGACCGCAGAGTCGGCGAAGACCGCAGCGGCGCGAGCACCGGGACACCGCGGCTGCCGGGCCACCGCGCCGGCGGCGAGCCTGAGTGCCCGCTCCTGACCGCGATTGCCGGCGTCAAGGCGCCGCAAGCGCCGGCCCATGGCGACTGCCCGCAGCGCAGCCTGAGGCGCCGGCCCACCGCGGCGGCGAGGGCAGCCGCGCTTCCGCTCCTGCCGGCGTCGGGACCGCAGAGTCGGCGCAGACAGCAGCAGCGCGAGCGGCTGGCCACCGCGGCTGCCGGGCCACCGCGCCGGCGGCGAGGGCCTGCTGCGATCGCCGGCGTTGAGACCACCGCTCCAAGGGTGCTGGCCGCCTGCCGCCCTCAGTTTCGCCTTCTGCGAGCCTGAGCAATGGGAGTCAACAAACCAAGCATCCCCCGAAAGCAATCGCTTTCCCCGAATATCTCCGATGCGTCGTGAAGAAAGGTAAAGTCCTGCCAACAAAAAATATATATATCAGAATGTAGATTGGAAATCGTCACTGCATTGCCAGTGGTACCTCATAGGTGGCGGCGATAAATCCACGAATTCCTTCTACTGGGACACCACAGTGCGGGAGAAAAGAAGAGATCGCCAGCACTTCACCCAAT
>CAIWAJ010000056.1:0-10273 GCA_903910565.1 uncultured Rhodospirillales bacterium | reverse complement strand
GCTCAACCAGCGCTTCGTCGAGGCGGTCGACGAGATGAAGGCGCTGATGGGGAAGGAATGAGCGGAGCCGCAAGCGTCCACGGCGCGGTTGACGGGTTCGAGGGGCTGTATCTGACGGGTTGGGCAATCGCCCGACCCGATGACCATACGTGTGTGATCGAGGTGCGCGACGCCGCCGGCAACAAGGTTGCTGGCGGGCGGGCCACCCGCTCGCGCCCCGATCTCGCGGCGCTGGGCTATGGCCGCAACTCTTTCGCTTTTCGCATCCCGCTGGCCGGGGTGGTGGAGGCCGCACAGTTCACCGTCACCGCGGACGGCATTCCGCTGCACGGCTCGCCGGTGCAGGCGGGGCGTGGGATATTCGACGGGTTCATCGAGGTTGCCCACGGGCATTTCGATGGCTGGGTGACCGAGCGTTCCACTGGCGCCGCGGCGCCCCGCATCGAGGTGGCGGATGAAGCGGGCAATGTGCTCGCTACCGTCCGCTCAACGATTGCCGCCGATGGCAGTGACCCCTATTTCCGCCCAGCTCGCTTCTACCTGCCCATTCCGGAAAGCTGCGTCGGCAAGCCCGGCGTCATGCTTGCCTTGCAAGCCAATGGCGTGCGCTTCGGCCCGATGCTGGCCCCATTCGTGGCGGTGGGCGGTGCCTTGGTGGAACTGAGCCCAACCCGTTGCACCGGCTGGGTCGGTGCCCCCGACGCGCTCGGCCGACGCTTCACCGTCGAGGCCTGGCGTGGCGGCCGCATGGTTGGCAGTGGCAAGGCCAATCGCCGCACGCCGGAGGCCGACGGGCCCAAGGGCTGGCATGTCGGCTTCGATTTCGCGCTCGACCCGCCGGAGGCGATACCGTTCCGCGAGGGCGAGCACGTCGAGATCGCCGCGTTGAACCGGATTTCGCTGCGGCTCAAGGGGAATGACGCCGAGCTGTTCGGCGGCCCCTTCATGGTCGGCGGAACCGACGGCATGGTCGCCGTTGCCCGCCGCGCCGCCCAGCGTGTGCGCGCGACGATGGCGGACGCCGAGGACCGCGCGATCGCCCAGGCCGCGCTCGCCGCCTATATTGCCACGTTGCGCCAGGCTGAGGGTAGCGCAGCCCTCGCAGTCCCGGCTCCCCTGACCAGTGACGCAACAGGACACCACCTCACCGTGGTGATCCCGGTCTATCGCGGCATCGAGGTGACGCGCGCCTGCATCCAAAGTGTGCTGGCCCACCGCGATGCCAGGCGCGACGCGGTCCTGCTGATCAATGACGCCGCGCCGGAACCCGGCATGGCGGCCATGCTGGGCGAATTCGCCGGGCAGCCGAACCTCGCCATTCTCACCAACCCGGAAAACCTCGGCTTCGTCCGCACCGTTAACCGCGCCTTCGCGGAGTGCCGGAGCGGCGACGTGCTGCTGCTGAACTCCGATACCGTGATGTTCGCCGGTGGCATCGGCGAGATGCAGGCGCTCGCCCACGCCACCCCTGGCATCGCGACGGTCACCGCGATGTCCAACAACGCCACCATTTTCAACTATCCGACGCCAAATGAGCCGGTCGATGCGTTGCCCGACGTGGGGTGGGAGGAACTCGCCGCCGTGGCGCTCGCCGAGAACGGCGGCATGGGGATCGAGGTGCCGACCGGCCATGGCTTCTGCATGCTGATCCATCGCGCCGCGCTCGATGAAGTCGGGCCGTTCGACGAGGTGTTCGGGCGCGGCTATGGTGAGGAGAACGAGTTCTGCCAGCGCGCGGCGGACCTCGGCTACCGCCACCTCGCCGCCGGGGGCGTGCTGGTGGAGCACCGGGAGCGCGCCTCCTTCGGCGCCGAGCGCGATGCGCTGATCGTCACCAACATGGCCGCGCTGGCCGAAATGTATCCCGAATACGATCGCACCATACACCGCTTCACCGCCGAAGACCCGTTGCGCGCCGCCCGCCGCGCGCTTGATGCGCATCGACTGGGCAAGCTGCGTGGGCGCCACGCCTCGGCGGTGCTCGTGGTCGGCAATGAGCTGGGGGGCGGAACGCGGCGGTTCGAAGCGGAGATCGCGGCGCATATCGGCTTCGATGGCGCGCTCCTGTTGCGTCTCGCCGCGGCGCAGGACGGGCGGATCACCCTCACCATCGGTGACCTGAAACTCGGCTTCGCCCCTGACGAGGCGCAAGCGACGTTCGCGTTGCTCGCCGGGCTTGGCATCAGCCGAATGGTCGTGCAGCACGTGCTCGGCTTCACGCCGGGCTTCATAACCGCCATCGCCGATTTTGCCACGCGCCTGCCGACGATCGTCTACCTGCATGATTTCTACCCGGTGTGCCCGAGGGTCACGATGATCGATGCGCTGGGCGCGTTCTGTGGCGGGGCGGACGTCGATCGCTGCGGCCGTTGCGTTGCCATGGGCGGGGCGCATGAGGCATCGCGCACCGCGCGCCTCTCGCCCGCCGATCATCGCGTCCTGTTCGCTCGCCTTATCGGCGCCGCCACCGCCGTCATCGTGCCATCCGCGGACACCGCGCGCTGGTTCGCGGCGATGATGCCAGGCGTCGCGGTGCAGGTGATCCCGCACCCGCATTACGGCGCGCCCTTCCCGGCCGGCGCGCGCGACGGCTCGGCGCATGACATCGCCCTGCTCGGCGCGATCGGCCCGCATAAGGGTTCGGCCGAGCTGCTCCGTCTCGCCCGTCATGCCGCGTTGAGCCGGCCCGGGCTACGCTTCCACGTCATCGGGTTCACCGACAATGACGAGGCCTTCGCGGACCTGCCGAACGTCAGCATCACCGGCAAATATGACGACGCCGACCTGCCCGGCCTTATCGCCGCGTCGGGCGCGCGGGTCGCGCTGTTCCTGCACGTGTGGCCGGAGACCTTCTCCTATACGCTGAGCGAGGCGGTAGCGCATGGCTTGATCCCGGTAGTGCCCGACCTGGGCGCCCCGGCTGATCGGGTGCGCGACGCCGGGTTCGGAGCCGTCTTCCCGCTGCCGCTGCTCCCCGATCCGCTGCTCGACCTGTTGGAGGGCCTCGCTGTTGGCCGCCTTGCGCCCGGCGAGGGCACCCCGGCCGCTTTCGCGGTTGCCGAATCCGAGGCACGCATCATGGCGCTCCTGCGTGACCCCTCCACATCCCCGGTGTCGCCACCGGCCGCTGAGGCGCCGCGCAAGCGCTCCCGCCCGCGGAAGGCCGACTAAAGAATCAACTGCGTCTGCGTTACCTTCGCCACCAGCTTGCCCTCGGCGGTGGTGATCCTGGTCTCCCAGATCTGCGTCCGCCGGCCGCGATGCAGCGGCGTCGCCTCGCCGATCAGTCGCGTGCCCACCGGGGCGGGTCCGATGAAGTTGGTCTTGCTCTCCAGCGTCGTCGTGCTCTTGTCGCGGGGGATGTTGAGGATGGTCGCCACCGCGCCCAGCGTGTCGGCGAAGGTCATCAGCGCGCCGCCATGGATGGTCCCGTTGCCGTTCGCCATGTCCTCCCGCACGGTGATTTCCGCCACCAACCGGTCGGTCGAAACCTCGGTGTATTCCATGCCGAGGGCGCGGGGATATTCGGGCAGTCGGGATTGCAGGGCATCGAGCAGGGGCATCTTGGGGTCCTTGGAAGCCGGTGTTGCCGGAACCCTCGCATATCCCGCCGCCGCCGCGAAACCCCGCTGGCCCGGTTGATTTGCCCGCTCCGCTCGGCCAGAACCATCCTGCGATGCCGCACCGAACGAGGACCAGCCGATGAACTATGTCACCCGCGTGCTCCAGCCCGGCGAGCGGGTGGTTCACACCACCACGCTCCATTGGTTCGTCTATCTCGCGGCCATCCGCTGGGCCGTGATCGCGGCGATCCTGCTGGTGATTGGCCTGGTCATCCGCGGCGTGCCGCCCGAGGTGCACCTGGGCCTGCAGGCAGTGGCCGGTCTCGCGGCCATTGCCGCCGCCTTCAAGGCCGTCGAGGCGCTGATCCGCCGCACCACCACCGAACTCGCCATCACCGACCGGCGGGTGATCTACAAGGTCGGCCTGTTCCGGCGCTCCACCTTCGAGATGAACCTCTCCAAGGTCGAGAGCGTCGGCGTCGAGCAGTCGATCCTCGGACGCCTGCTCGGCTTCGGCGAGGTTGAGGTGAAGGGCACCGGCTCCAGCCTGGCCCCCATCGCCACCATCAATGATCCGCTGAAATTCCGCAGCTTCATCACCGCCTCGGCCTGACCGAGGCGGCGCTTGCGTTCCGTGGTCAAACCACCGGCGACATCCCGCCATCGACATTGATCGCCGTCCCGGTGATGTAGCCACCCTGATCTGAGGCCAAGAAACAGGCGAGGTTGGCGAATTCTTCGGCGGTGCCCATGCGCCCCATCGGCACCGGCTTGCCGGTATTGGCGATGTGCTCCTCCAACGTCACGTTGCCGCCGCGCAGCACGTGCCATTTCTTCACCTGTTCGGTGATGATGAGGCCGACCAACATCGCGTTCACCAGGATGTTGTTGGGCGCTCCCTCGCCAGCCAGCACCTTGGTCAGGGCCATCCCCGCGGCACGGCTGATGGTGGTCGGCGCCGAGCCGGCGCGCGGGGCTTTTGCGCCGATGTTGAGCACATTGATCACGCGCCCCCAGTTGCGCTCCTTCATTTGCGGCCAGGCGAGGCGGGTGAGGCGAATGGCGGCGAAGAGCTTGAGGTCGAGGTCTTCCTGCCAGATTTCGTCGGTGACGGTTTCGAAGGCCCCGGTGCGCGAGGTGCCGGCGTTGTTGACCACGATATCGACGCGGCCGAGGCGCTTCATCACCACCTCGTAGGCGCGGGCGATCTCGTCGGCCTTGGAGACGTCGCAGGCGATGGCGACGATTTTGCCCTTGGCGGTCGGCACCAACTCGGCCTGCGCCGCGTCCAACCCTTCCTGCCCGCGGGCGAGGATGGCGACATCGGCGCCTGACATCGAGAAGCGCTTGGCCATCGCGAGGCCGAGCCCCTTGCTGCCGCCGGTGATCACGGCGGCGCGGCCATCGAGAGAGATTTCCATGGGCGTGTTCCTTCTGGTTATTGCTTGATGCCGGCGAGCCAGACCGTGCGGCCGCGCGGCCGTTCGGCGATGGCTTCGGCGATGCTTTCGGCCGGGAGGGCGACGAAGCTGGCCGCCGCGCCGACGGTGATGTCATGGGCGGGCAGACCAAGCACCCGCGCCCCTTCGGTGGAGCAGACATCGTAGGCCAGCGCGAGGTCCTCGTCGCTCCGAAAACCCTGTTTCTGCGCGATCATCCAGGCCCGCTCCAGCATGTCGCCATTCCCATAGGGGGACCAGAGGTCGCGGATATTGTCGTTGCCCCCGTAGATGGTGACTCCGCGGGCGCGCAGCGGCTTCACCGGCGGCATGGTGGTCGGGCCGGGGGCGGAGGTGAGAATGGCGACGCCGCCCTTGGCCAGGGCGTCGGCGGTGGCGGCGAAGTCATCGGCGTCATCGGTGCCGAGGCTGAAGGCGTGGCTGACGGTGACGTGGCCTTGCATGCCGGCCGCCAGGCTGCGGGCGGCGATGTCACGCAGCTGCGCGTTGCCGCCGGCGTCACGGTCATGCAAATGGATGTCGATGCCTTTGCCGTGCTTGGCGGCGAGGCCGAACACGATGTCGAGATGTCCCTTCTGGTCGCCATCGATGGTGACGGGATCGAGCCCGCCGACGAGGTCGGCGCCTTCGGACAGGGCGGCGTCAAGCAGGTCGGCGACGCTGGGGCGATTGGTGATGCCGGATTGCGGGAAGGCGACGATCTGGATCGGCAGTTTGGCGCGGTATTCCCGCACCACTTCCAGCACGGCGTGGAAATTGGCGAGGCCGTAGGCGTCATCGATATCGGTATGGGTGCGCACGGCCACCGTCCCTGCCGCGATCATCCGCTCCATCAGCGCCCGCGCCCGCGGCTGCACCGGGCCGATTCCGCCGCGATGGGTGCGCTCGTATTCGATACGGCCACGCACGCTCGGCGCCGGCGCATTGGGGCGCCAGGGCAGCCCCATCAGGGTCTTGTCGAGATGCACATGCCCCTCGACCAGTCCGGGCAACAGCAACGCCCCGGCCAGATGCGTCTCCCCCGCCCGTCCAGCATGCGCGGAGATGGCCGCGACCCGCCCGTCCGCCACCGTGATATCGACGCGGCGCCCATCCCCGAGCAGGGCGTCGGTGATCATCATGCGCTGCGCCACGTCGCGTTAGGCCGCGGCTGTGGCTTGCGGGAGAAGAGGCGGTGGATGGCGGGGATGAAGGCTTCCAAGGGCAGCGTGTCCTCGTCGGGTTCCATCGCGTCCTGGTCGAACTTGGAGACATATTCGGCGGTCCAGGCGAAGTGCTCATGGCCGCGCCATTTGTCCCGGGCATTGGGGTCGACGCCCGGGTAGTGGGGCGCGTGCACGTCCTGGAAGATCTGGTGGTGCTCCAGCATCCAGTGGTTGCGCGGCGAGATATAGGGCTGCATCAACGCGGCGGCGAAATCGCCGTGGGTGGACGGGCAGGCGTCGAAGCCGATGTCGTGCAGCACGGCGACGGCCACCGTCTCCTCGTCATGCCCCGCCCGCAGCACACGGGTGGCGGATTGCAGGCAGTGGCGGAAATTGCTGATGCGGTAACCGAAGGAGGGCACGGTCGAGGTCGCCCGCAGCATGGCAATCACCAGGTCTGCCTGGTGATTGCGGGTGAATATGGCCCGCTGGGCGTTCATCACCGCCCAATCGGCCGCGGTGAAATCCTCCATCGAGCTATGCTCGATATACTGCCAGGCGAGGTCGGCGAGCGGGGAGCGGTTGGACATTGCGGCACTCATGCGGGGGGGTAGCGAAGCACACCATGGCTTGGATGCGGTGCCAAGCGGCGCTAGCCTCGCTCCAGGGAGAAAAACGATGACCATTTATCAGCACCACGTGCTTTCCACTTTGCCGCGCGATGCCGCCCGCGTCGCCGGGCTGGCCGCCAAGGCCGATACCACCGCCCGTGCCGCCGGCGGCCGCGTCTTCGCCGCCTTCACGCCGATGATCGGGCTCAGCAACAACCACGCCGTGCTGCTGAGCGAATTCCCCGATGAAGCCACCGCCCGGGCCTGCGACCTGCTTTCCGGCATCCCCTGCGGCATTGAGCGCCACGAATTCTGGGAACCCGCCCCCCGCCCGGTGGCGGGCGAGACCATCCCGGAGACCGAAGGCGTGTTCTCCCACCGCTGGTTCGATTGCGCGGAGGCGGATTGGCCGCGCTTCCAGGAACTCTCCGTCTCCGCCTGGGACAATTTCGAGGGCGTGCATGATACCCGCGTCATCGGCTTCTGGCGCAGCCGCACCCCGCCGGCCGCCGGCCTCACGCGCGTGTGGCTGATGGCGTGGTATCGCAACCTCGGAGCCTGGGAGGGGTCGCGCTGGTTCCTCGGCAACAAAGGCGAGGAGGCCGCCCAGGCCTATGAGCGCTTCCGCGCCCGCAGCCTCTTGACGGTGGACAGCGCTGTCTCGCTGCTACGCCGCGTGGTGTGACGGCAATGCGCCGACGCACGCTGATCGGCGGCGCCCTGCTGGCCGCCCTCTCCCGCCCCGGCCATGCCCAAACCGGCGGCACGCTCAACTTCGTGCCCGTCGCCGACGTCACCGTGCTCGACCCCTACTACTCCGGCACCGATGTGTCCGTCGAACATGGCTACATGGTGTTCGACACGCTCTACGCGATGGATGCGGAGCTGCAGCCGCGGCCGCAAATGCTGGAAGGCCATGAGGTCTCCCCGGATGGCCTGCGCTGGCGGCTCACCTTGCGCGAAGGGCTGCGCTTCCATGACGGCGCGCCGGTGCTGGCGGAGGATGCGGTCGCCAGTCTCCGCCGCTGGGCCGGCATCGACGTGTTCGGCATGAGCCTGCTGGCGGCCACCGACCAGCTCGACGTCATCTCCGATCGGGCATTCGAATTCCGCCTCAAGCGGCCCTTTCCCTTGCTGCCCAATGCGCTCGGCAAGCCCGCCACCTATACGCCCTTCATCATGCCGCGCCGCCTGCTGGAGGATGTCGGCAAGGGGCAGATCAAGGAGATCATCGGCAGCGGCCCCTATTGCTACGCCGCCGCCGAACGCGTGGTCGGCGCGCAGGTCGTCTACCGCCGCTTCGAGGGCTACGTGCCGCGGCCGGAGCCCTCGAGCTGGCTCGCCGGCGGCAAACGCGCCGCCTTCGATCGCGTGGTCTGGCGCATCATCCCCGACGCCGCCACCGCCGCCGCCAGCCTGCAAAAAGGCGAGGTGGATTGGTGGGCCGACGTGCCGCCCGACCTCGCGCCCGCTTTGCGGCGGGACCCGGCATTGCGCGTGCAGATCAACGACGCCATCGGCGGCGAAGTCATCATGCGCTTCAACGGCCTCAATCCGCCCTTCGACAACCCCGCCATCCGCCGCGCCATCCTGCCCGCCATCCGCCAGGCCGATTTCATGACCGCCATCGCCGGCGATGATCACGCCGTCTGGCGCGATCGCGTCGGCGTCTGGAGCGTCGGCAAGCCAATGAGCACCGACGCCGGGCTCGACGTGATGGCGGGCGACGTCGCCAAATCCCGCCAGCTTCTCGCCGCCTCCGGCTACAAGGGCGAACGCGTGGTGGTGCTGGCGGCGGCCGACTACGCCAGCCTGTTCGCCGTCGCCCAGGTCGGCGCCGACCTGCTGCGCCGCATCGGCTTCAACGTCGACCTGCAAACCATGGACTACGGCACCCAGGTGCAGCGCCGCGGCAACCGCGCCCCAGTGGAGCAGGGCGGCTGGAGCCTGTTCTTCACCTGGTTCAACGGCTTCAACCGCTACGACCCCGCCGCCCATCTCGGCATCACCGACAATTGGTTCGGCTGGATCAAACTCCCCGAAATCGCCGCCCTCCGCGACCGCTGGTTCGACGCGCCGGACCTACCCACCCGCCAGGCCCTCGCCCGCGCGATCCAACTCCGCGTCTGGCAGGATGCCCCCTACATCCCGCTCGGCACCTACTACCCCATCACCGCCTACCGCCGGGAGCTCACAGGCATTCCGAAGGGCGGCTGGACGGTGTTCAACGTCAGGCGCGGGTAGCAGGAAGGGTGTTCTTTTTGTGAACAAAAAGAACCAAAAAAACTTTCCGTTCCATCCATGCCGTTGGCGTACTCTCCCCGGAGAGGTCGAAGCGGCACACACCAAACGGATAAAAGCTTTTTGCGCCTTTTTTTCAAAAAAGGAGGCCTTCCTTCCCCTCTTTCCCGTCGCCCCATTTGGTCCGAAACTCCCCCCCCCCAGGGGAGGCCACCATGCCGCACGCGACCGCCGATGACGGAGTGAAGCTCTACTACGAACAGACCGGCGCCGGCATGCCGGTGATCTTCGTGCACGAATTCGCCGGCGACCTGCGCAGCTGGGAGCCGCAGATGCGCCATTTCGGCCAGCGCTATCGCGCCATCTGCTCCAATGCCCGCGGCTACCCGCCGTCGGACGTGCCGGAGAGCGTCGCCGCCTACTCGCAGAACCGCGCCGCGGATGACATCGCCTCCGTGCTCGACCATCTCAACATCGGCCAGGCCCATATCGTCGGCCTTTCCATGGGCGGCTTCGCGACGCTGCATTTCGGCTTCCGCCACGCCTCCCGCGCCCGCTCGCTCACCGTCGCCGGCTGCGGCTACGGCGCCGATCCCGCCACAAGCGAAGGCTTCCGCGCCGAAGGCGCCAACACCGTCGCCTTCATCCGCGAAAGCGGCATGCAGGCCTTCGCCGACCGCTACGCCTTCGGCCCCACCCGCGTGCAGTTCCAGAACAAGGACCCCCGCGGCTTCGCGGAATTCCAGCGCCAGCTCGCCGAACACTCCGCCCTCGGCGCCGCCAACACCCAGCTCGGCGTCCAGCGCGAACGCCCCTCCCTGTGGGACCTCCAGGCCGAAATGCAGTCGCTGCGCGTCCCCACCCTCATCCTCACCGGCGATGAAGACTGGCCCTGCCTCGCCCCGGGCGTGCTGATGAAACAAACCATCCCGTCATCGGCCCTGGCCGTGATGCCGAATTGCGGCCACGGCATCAACCTCGAGGACCCCGACCAGTTCAATCGCATCGTCGGCGATTTCCTCGCCCAGGTGGATGCCGGACGATGGCCGATGCGCGATCCAAGGGCCATGGCGGCCTCCATCACGGGGATGAGGTCGTAAGGAAGCAAGCGCTTCTTTTTTGGAAAAAAAGAAGCAAAAAACTTTCCCTACTTTGGTGTGTACCGCTCCCAACCATCCCGCGAAGCCAAGCCAACGGCATCGAACGGAATAAAAAGTTTTTTTGGTTCTTTTTGTTCACAAAAAGAACACCCT
>CAIWAJ010000055.1:0-1985 GCA_903910565.1 uncultured Rhodospirillales bacterium | reverse complement strand
GGCCCCGGTGCTCGATGCCGGCCTCGCGCAGACCGTCAACATGACCGACCAGATCGGCGACAATTTGCTGATCGAGCCCGCCCCCGGCCACGCGCCCGGCCACGTCATCTTCCGCCTGCTCGATGGCGGCGATGAGGGCGTGTTCATCGGTGACGTGATGCACCATCCGATCCAGGTCTATCGCCCGGAATGGTCGAGCGGCTTCGATACCGATCCGCGCATGGCCGAAGCCTCGCGCCGCCGGGTGCTCGATCACTGCGCCGACTGCAACGCCCGCGTCTTCCCCGCCCATTTCGGCACGCCGCATCTCGGCCGGGTGAAGCGCAAGGGCAGCGGCTACCGCTTCGAGTTCGACCACGGGGAGGGCGCGTGAGCGATCTCCCCCGCTCGATCGAGCTCGAAGGCGCCTCCAACCTCCGCGATCTCGGCGGCTACCGCACCAAGGATGGCGCGAAGGTTCGCTTCAACCGCGTCTTCCGCTCCGCCCGCCTCTCGGAGATCACGGACGAGGACGCCAAACGCATCCGCGCCGCCGGCATCGGCCGGGTTGCCGATCTGCGCGGCCCGGGCGAGCAGGCGGCCGCACCCACCAGGCTCGCGGGGGTGGAAATCCACGACCTCTCAATCGACCCCTCGCTCGGCAACGCACTCCGCACCCTCTCCGAACAAGGCGACACCGCCCGCCTCCCCATCCAGCAACTCATGGCCGAGGCCTACGCCGCCTACGCACTCACCTGGAACCATCGCTACGCCCGCCTGTTCGACCTCCTCCTGGAACCGAACGCCCCTGCTTTGCTGTTCCACTGCACCGCCGGCAAAGACCGCACCGGCTTCGGCGCCGCGCTTATCCTGGCCGCCCTTGGCGTCGATCGTGCCACAATCCAGGCAGACTACCTCGCCACCCGCCGCCTCTGGCGCGGCCAGGCCGGCGTGAGCACCAGCCTCACCCCGATCGCGGCCGAAGTGCTCACCAGCGTGGAGCCGATGTTCCTCGACGCCGCCTTCGCCGCGATGATGGATACGCACGGGAGCCTCGACGGCTATCTCGAAACCCGCATCGGCCTCGACGCCGGGCGCCGCGCGGCCCTGCGCGACGCCCTGCTGGAGTAGCGGCTCAGAGCCCTTCGAAAAGCGCCGTCGTGATGTAGCGCTCGGCGAAGGAGGGGATGATGGTGACGATCCGCTTGCCGGCCATCTCCGGCCGCTTCGCCACCTTCAGCGTCGCCGCCAATGCCGCCCCCGAGGAAATGCCGCCCGGGATACCCTCGCGCGACGCCAGCCGCCGCGCCCAGTGGAACGCCTCGTCATTGGCCACCTGCACCACCTCGTCGATCAGGCTGCGATCCAGCACCTCCGGCACGAAGCCCGCGCCGATCCCCTGAATCGGGTGCGGTGCCGGGCTGCCGCCGGAGAGCACCGGGCTGGCAGCCGGCTCAACCGCGAACATCTTGAGGCCCGGCTTGCGCGGCTTCAGCACCTGGCCGATGCCGGTCAGCGTGCCGCCGGTGCCGATGCCGCTCACGACAGCGTCCACCTCGCCGGCGGTGTCGTACCAGATCTCCTCCGCGGTGGTGCGGCGATGGATGGCGGGGTTGTCGGGGTTGCCGAACTGATCGGGCTTCACCGCGCCGGGGGTGGCGGCGAGGATCTCGTTCGCCTTGGCGATAGCGCCGTTCATGCCCTTCTCGCGCGGCGTCAGCACGAGTTCCGCGCCGAGATAGGCCAGCATCTTGCGCCGCTCGATCGACACGCTCTCCGGCATGGTCAGGATCAGCTTGTAGCCGCGGGCGGCGCAAACGAAGGCGAGGCCGATGCCGGTATTGCCCGAAGTCGGCTCGACGATCACGGCGCCCGGCCCAATGGCGCCGCGTTCTTCCAGCGCCACGATCATGTTGACGCCGATGCGGTCCTTCACCGAGGCGATCGGGTTGAAGAATTCGAGCTTGAGGCAGATATCCGCCGTCACGCCCTCATCGGCGCAGATC
>CAIWAJ010000054.1:0-9948 GCA_903910565.1 uncultured Rhodospirillales bacterium | reverse complement strand
TCTCCTGGCGCTCCTGGGCCTGGCGGCGGGCGCATAAGCGCGCCTGGAAAACCCCGCCGCGCGAAATCGCGCTCCGTCGGCTCGCCCGTGCCGAGGAGCTTGGGATGTCCTACCACGACTACACGCTTGAAATCATGGAGCGCGGCAAGCACCTGTAGGGGCGGCACTAACGTCGCATTTACCTTCCGGTGATAATTTCGCGCTGATGCGATCAATTCAGCACGATTCTTGCTTGCACCTTTGCCGCGTCCGACGTCCATTGCGCCCATGACGCCGCCACGGACGACGACCGCTTCGCGAACCACGAGCACGCCCTGATGGGGATGGGCCCGCGTCTCGACCTGCGCCAGTCGCAGTCCCTGGTGATGACGCCGCAGCTGCGGCAGGCGATCCAGCTTTTGCAGTTCAACAATCTCGAGGCCGCCGCCTTCGTCGAGCAGGAGCTCGAGCGCAACCCCATGCTGGAGCGTGACGAGCGCGACAGCGAGAGCTTCGGCGAGCGCCCGGCGCTGGACCAGGTCGCGGTGAAGCCGGCCGCCCCGGCGGACGGGCTGGAGGAGCCGCCGCCGCGCGACAGTTTCGCCGAAATCCGCTCCGATCATCTCGCGGCCGACGGCGCCGGCGCGCTGGACACCGCGGAATACGCCGAACCCTATGATCCCGGCGGCGCCTCCGATGGCGTGCGGGGCGGCAGCGGCGGCAATAGTGACTTCCGCGGCGATGACCGTGGCATCGACGACCTCGCCGAGGGCCGGCTCTCCCTGCGTGAACATCTGAGCGAGCAGGTCCGCCTCAGCTTCCACGATCCGGTCGACCGCATGATCGGCGCCACCTTGCTCGCGTTGATCGAGCCGACCGGGCGGTTCTCCGTCGCTTCGGAGGCCATCGCGCAGACGCTGGGCATCGAGGTCGCGCGGGTCGAGCATGTGCGCGGGCTGATGATGCGCTTCGATCCGATCGGCATGTTCGCGCATGACCTCAAGGAGTGTCTGGCCGTCCAGCTCGCCGAGAAGAACCGGCTCGACCCCGCGATGCAGGCGCTGCTGGAAAACCTCGACCTCGTCGCCCGGCGCGATACCAAGCGGCTGATGGCGATCTGCGGCGTGGACGCCGCCGACGTCGCCGACATGATCGCCGAGCTGCGCCGGCTCGACCCCAAGCCCGGTGCCAACTGGGACGACGGCACGCCGCTCACCGTGGTGCCGGATGTGCTGATGCGCGCCGCGCAGGATGGCGGCTGGCTGCTGGAGCTGAACCCCGAGACGATGCCGCGCGTGCTGGTCAACCAGACCTTCACCGCCCGCGTGCTGCCGAAGGCCTCCAAGGAGGACAAGGCGTTCATGATCGACAAGCTGCAGGCCGCCAACTGGGTGGTGAAATCCCTGCAGCAGCGCGCGCAGACCATCCTGCGGGTGGCCAGCGAGATCGTTCGCCAGCAGGACGGCTTCTTCCGCCACGGGGTCAGCCATCTCCGCCCGCTGATCCTGCGCGATGTCGCCGCCGCGGTGGAGCTGCACGAGAGCACCGTCAGCCGGGTGACCTCGAATAAATTCATCGCCACGCCGCGCGGCACCTTCGAGCTTAAGTATTTCTTTACCACTGCGTTGCACGCTACCGGCGGAGGGGATTCCCACAGTGCCGAAGCGGTCAGGCATCGCATTCGCCAGCTCGTCGATGCCGAGCCGGCAAATGAAGTTCTGAGCGATGACGCGATTGTGGAGATCCTGCGACGGGAAGGCGTGGACATCGCACGCCGAACCGTGGCCAAATACCGCGATGCGCTGCGTATCCCAAGCTCAGTGCAGCGCAAACGGGAGAAGGCCGTGCCGGCCTGATCACGCCCGTGCCCGCAAGCCGGCCCAGGTTAGGGCCGGCCCGGACCTCGCGCGCCGGCAGGCGGTCCCGAACAAGGACGTGAGGACGGACCATGCAAATCACGGTCTCTGGTAAGCAAGTCGAACTCTCGGAAGCCCTCAAGACGCGCGTCAACCAAGCGCTGTCGACCATCGCAAGCAAGTATTTCGATCACGCCCAGGAAGCGCACGTGACGTTCAGCCGCGCGCGCTGCTTTTTCACCTGTGACATCAACATCCACGCCGGCCGCGGCCTGATGCTGCGCGGCGAGGGTGAGGCGGCGGATGCCAACTCCGCCTTCGACGACGCGGCCGAGCATATCGCCAAGCGCCTGCGGCGCTACCGCCGCCGGGTGAACGACCACGCGCGCGACGCGGCGCATCGCGAACGCCCGCAAGCCGCAAGGCAATACGTGCTCCGCCAGGAGGCGGAGGAGCCCCATGAGGAGGGCCACGGCGTCGCCGTGCAGACCAACGTCACCTACGCGACGGTAGTCGCCGAAACCGCCACCGAGATCGCCAGCCTCGCCGTCAGCGACGCGGTGATGCGGATGGATCTGGCCGACCAGCCTGTGCTGATGTTCCGCAACATCACGACGGGCGAACTCAACGTGGTCTATCGCCGCAGCGACGGCCATATCGGCTGGATCGACCCGGCTTCCTCAGGCTGATCACGGCAAGGGGGCAGCAATGCCCCCTTCGCTCAATGCACCAGGCTCGGGTGCATCTCGTGCTGCACGATCGCGGCGAGCGCCGTGTCGCGGTCCACCGCCACCGCCATCGGCGTGCCGTCGGCGGCATGGATCGCGAACACGTTCGCGCCATTATGGATCACCGGCTTGACGTAGGCGATCTGCGACACCCCGAGCTTGCCAAGCTGCTCGGCGGTGATCTGGTGGATATCGAAATGCACTAGGGTCGGTTCGTCGGTCATCGCAGCCTCCTACTCGTCATCCACCACCATCGGTGATCGTCCGCCTGGCGCCGGCCGGGTGATCGGGATTGTCCGCACCCGCCCCTCCGGGACCGGCCGCGCGAGATCGATATGCAGCAACCCATGATCCATCCAGGCGCCGCGCACCTCGATATGCTCGGACAGCACGAAAACGCGCTGAAACTGCCGCGCGGCGATCCCGCGGTGTAGGAACACCCGCCCCTGGCTGTCATCGGTCTGCCGGCCGCGGATGACGAGCTGGTTGTCTTCGTGGGTGATCTGCAAATCGTCCATCGTGAAGCCCGCCACCGCCAGCGTGATGCGCAAATTGGCCGGGCCGGTCTGCTCGATGTTGAACGGGGGGTAGCCGTCGGAAGATTTCTTGGTGGCCTGCTCGAGCAGCAATTCGATATGGTCGAACCCCAGGACGAGCGGCGACGTGAAGATACGCGTGGACATTAATGGGCTCCCTCAGCCGAGCGAAGCGGATGGCGGACCCCGTGACGGCGATCCGACGGCGCTTATTTTGGTGAACCCGGCAGCCGTTGCAAGGGGCATCCGTTGATCGCGCGCGCGCTGACCGCTAGATGACGGGCATGAACGACGACGCCCGCCCGGAAACCCTCCCGATCCTGATCGCGCCCCAGCCGATCCTCAAGGCCCGCGCGCGCCCGGTGGGGGCGGGTGATGCCGATCTCGTGCGCGATCTGGTGCCCCGCATGTTCGCCACCATGTACAAGGCCCCCGGCATCGGCCTCGC
Organism: uncultured Rhodospirillales bacterium; assembly: GCA_903910565.1. Lineage (GTDB taxonomy): Bacteria > Pseudomonadota > Alphaproteobacteria > Acetobacterales > Acetobacteraceae > CAIYPH01. The sequence goes on along the minus strand of CAIWAJ010000054.1, from coordinate 6,401 downwards.
CGCGCCGCAGGTTGGCACCGGGTTGCGCCTTGCGGTGGTCGATCTGATGCCCGACGACAAACTGGCGCCGATCGTGCTGGTGAACCCCGAGATCATCGCGGCGAGCGCCGAACTTGCCACCCGCGAGGAAGGCTGCCTGTCGATCCCCGGGCAATACGCCGACGTCACCCGGCCGGCGCGGGTGAAGGTGCGCTTCCATGACGCCGCCGGCGCCCGCCAGGAGATCGAGGCCGAGGGGCTGCTGGCGGCCTGCTTGCAGCATGAGATCGACCATCTCGATGGGGTCCTGTTCGTCGACCACATCTCGGCGCTCAAGCGCAACATGCTGATGCGCAAGCTCGCCAAAGCCCAGCGCGAGGCGAAGTAGCGCGTGGCGCGGCTGCGTCTGGCCTTTATGGGCAGCCCGGATTTCGCGGTCCCTGCGCTCCAGGCGCTCCACGCCGCCGGGCATGAGATCGCCGCCGTCTATTGCCAGCCGCCTCGCCCCGCCGGACGCGGGCAGATGACGCGGCCTTGCCCCGTCCACGCGGCGGCGCTGGCGCTCGGGCTCGAGGTGCGCAGCCCAGCGCGGCTTCGCAAGGACGTGGCGGCGCAGGAGGCGTTCGCGGCGCTTGGCCTCGATGTCGCGGTGGTCGCGGCCTATGGGTTGATCCTTCCGCAGGCCATGCTTGATGCGCCGCGGCTCGGCTGTCTCAACATCCATGCCAGCCTGCTGCCCCGCTGGCGCGGTGCGGCGCCGATCCAGGCGGCGCTGCTGGCGGGGGATGGCGAGACCGGGATCACCATCATGCAGATGGACGCCGGGCTGGATACCGGGGCGATGCTGCTGCGGGGCAGCGTGCAGATTGGGCCGCGGAGCACGGCGACCGAGCTGCACGATGCGCTCGCGGCGATGGGGGGGCGGCTGATCCTGGAGGCCCTCGCCACCCCGCCGGACCCGGTGGCGCAACCGGAAGACGGGGTCACCTACGCGGCGAAGCTCGCGCGCGAGGATGGCCGGATCGACTGGTCGCGCGACGCGGCGGCGCTTGATCGGCAGGTGCGGGCGCTCAATCCCTGGCCGGGCACCTTCACCCGGTTGGGTGACATGGTGCTGAAGGTTCTGGCGGCCGAACCGGCGCCGGGCGCTGGCGCGCCTGGCGAGGTGCTGGATGATCGGCTTACCGTCGCGGCCGGCAATGGCGCGCTGCGGCTGCTGCGGGTGCAGGCGCCGGGCCGTTCGGCGATGGAGGCGGCGGCCTTTCTGCGCGGCCATCCGGTTCCACCGGGCTCGCGGCTGAGCTGATGGCGCGCTACGCGCTGCGGCTGGAGTATGACGGCGCCGGCTTCGTTGGCTGGCAGCGGCAAGCCAGCGGAGTGTCGATCCAGCAGGTGCTGGAGGAAGCTGCCTTCCATCTCAACGCCGGCAACCCCGTCGCCTCCGTCGTCGCCGGGCGCACCGATGCCGGGGTCCATGCCGATGGGCAGGTGGCGCTGGTCGATCTGGCCGGCGAGCTGCCGCCGGTCCGGGTCCGCGAGGCGCTCAACTTCCATATGAAGCCGCACGCCGTGGTGGTGGTGGAAGTCGCCCGGGCGCCGGAGGGCTGGAACCCGCGGTTTTCGGCGATCCAGCGGCATTACCGCTACGTCGTGCTGAACCGCCGGGCCCGCCCGGCGCTGCTGGCGGGGCGGGTGTGGCATGTGCCCGGCCGGTTCGATGCCGCGGCGGCGCTGGAAGGCGCGCGGCATCTGCTGGGCCGGCATGACTTCACCACCTTCCGCGCCTCCTCCTGTCAGGCGAAATCGCCGATCAGGACACTGGAACGGATCGATGTGCGGCGCATGGGGGACCTGGTGACGATCGAGGTTTCCGCCCGCAGCTTCCTGCACCACCAGGTGCGCAACATGGTGGGTACGCTCAAGCTGGTGGCGGAGGGAAAATGGGCGCCGGAGCGGGTGGCCGCGGCGCTCGTGGCGTGTGACCGGCGGGCGGGCGGGCCGACGGCGCCGCCGGATGGGCTCAGTCTGGTGGGGGTGGATTACCCGGAGGATCCGTTTGGCGGGGTGTTGGGTTGGTCTTGACGGGATTTAGTTACGACATCGTAATGAATTTGGCGTGCGAAGTTGATGCTTGAGCGGGCTCTTTCGATTTGGGGGCGCGGTGGCGTGACGGGTCGTGCGGGGTTTTGGGGGGGCGGTCTTGCGGCGGGCGCCGGGCGTTGGGACTGTGATGGCGGGCGCGGCGCAGGGTTTGCGCGCCGGGGCGCTGGCGCGGCGGGGCGGGTTGGACGCGGCTCCGGCTTTCGGGGTCAGCGCGGCGACAAGATCGGCGCGCAGGGACTCGATCTCCGCCAGCGCACGGGCATGCATCCGCCGACGGGGATGGCGGGGCGACAGGTCGGAGACATCCCCCAGCCACGCCGCGAGCAACGCGAGCAGAATCTCCGCGATCGCTTGCGCGAAGGCGGCTGCGGCGTTCGGGGCCGGGGTGGCGGAGGCGTGCATCGCGGGGTGTGGTGCTCCTGACTGAGAATGGACTATAACGGGAACATCGACCGAAGACAAGGCTATTATGCCCTTTTTCGGCGTAATATCCTATTCATTTTTACCGTGGCGGCGTAATATCCTTTCCCGTAGAAAAGCGCCGTGCCATCGAGGCGCGCAGCCGCTCCGCTCCCGCGCCGCTGCCGATGTCAAGAGATGGTGCCAATTCGCCATGACCGGTGCTAGAAACGCCGGGAAATCCGTGCTGTCGAGGAATCGCAATGTCACTTTCGCGCATCGTGCTCGCTTTCGCCCTGGCCATGACGCCCTGCCTGGCTTCGGCCAAGACGCTCCAGGTCGGGCCGGACAAGGAGTTCAAGCAGCCGTCGGACGCCATCAAGGTGGCCGATGACGGCGATACCGTGATGATCGACGCCGGTGAGTATTTCGACTGCGCCATCGTCGAGGCGAACAACCTCACCATCGAGGGTGCCGGGGCCGACGGCTCGACGATCCTCACCGACAAGATGTGCGGCGGCAAGGCACTGCTGGTGACGGTGGGCGACAATATCACCGTGCGCAACATGACGCTCACCCGCGCCCGCGTGCCGGACAAGAACGGTGCCGGCATTCGCGCCGAGGGGGCGAACCTCATCGTCGAGAAGGTGAAGTTCATCAACAACCAGAATGGCATTCTCGCCGGTGAGCGCCATGACGGGACCACGATCATTCGGGACAGCGACTTCGTCCGCAACGGCATCTGCGACCCCGCCTGCGCCCACGGCATCTATATCGGCATGTCGAAGCTGCTGCGGATTGAAAATTCCCGCTTCAGCGAAACCCGCCAGGGCCATCACATCAAATCCCGCGCGGCGCGCACGGAAATCATCGGCTGCACGATTTCCGACGGGCCGAACGGGACCGCGAGCTACCTGATCGAGCTGCCCAATGGCGGCTCCTTCGTGCTGCGTGACAGCACGCTGGAGAAGGGGCCCAAGGCGGATAACCGCTCCACCGCGATCTCCATCGGCGCCGAGGGCGTCAGCCAGCCGACGCGGGAAATCACCATCACCAACAACAAGTTCACCAATACCGGGCGCTATCGCACGTTCTTCGTCAACAACCTGACGGCGACGGATGCGATCCTGAAGGGGAATAAGCTGACTGGGCAGATTGATCCTTTGAAGGGGGATGGGGAAGTGCAGTGAGGGTGTTCTTTTTGTGAACAAAAAGAACCAAAAAAACTTTCTGTTCCATCCATGCCGTTGGCGTACTCCCCGCGGATAGGTGGGGGCGGCACCGACCAAAAGGATAAAAGTTTTTTGCTTCTTTTTTTCAAAAAAGAAGCGCTTGCTTCCTACCTTGGCCCAAACGCCCGCACCGCCGCCAACAGATCGTCAACAGGCGCCAGACGCGGCCCGGTGCCGGTATCGACCGGCCCGACGAGTTGCACGCCCCATGCCGGCAGGGTGGCGAGTGAGGCGCGGGCGACGGGGTGATCGAGCAATGGCTGGTTGAGTGACGGGGCGACGATCACCGGCGTGGCGCGGCCGATGGCCTCGGCGACCACCGACAGGGCGAGGCTGTCGGCGATGCCGTGCGCCAGTTTGTTGAGCGAGTTGAAGCTGCACGGGGCGAACAGGACCACGCCGCGGGGCGGGCGGGGGCGGATGGCGAGGTCGAAGTAGGATTCCACCACCTGGGCGCCGGGCACGTCGGCCAGGGCGCGGGGGGCGAGCACGCGCGCGGCGTTGGGGGTTGGCAGGGCGATCACCGTGGTGAAGCCGAGGCCGACGAGGCCGCGGAGCAGGTCTGGGCCATGGGAGGCGGTGGTGGTGCCGCTCAGCACCAGGTAGGCGACGGAGAAGCGTTCGCTCATGCGCCGACCAGGACGCCGAGGCCGCGGAGATGCTCGATTTCGGCGTCGGTGTAGCCGAGCGCCGCCGCGATGGCCGCGCCGTCGGCGCCGACCGCGGGCGGGTTGTGCCGGAGGCCGGGGCGGGCGCCGTCGAAGGCGAGCGGCAAGGCGGGGAGTTTCAGCGCGGTGCCGTCGGCCAGCACCATCGGCACCAGGCCACCCGAGGCGTTGAGGTGCGGGTCGTCGAACAGTTCGACGGGGCGGACGATCGGCGCGTAGGGCAGGCCGAGCGCCTCGCACTTGTCCATCAGCTCCGCCTTGGTCAGCTCAGCGAACACCGCGGCGGCCAGCGGGATGGTGCGCGGCCGCGCTTCCACGCGTTGCAGGCGGTTGGCCAGTGCGGGGTCATTGGCGAGTTCGGGCAGGCCGAAGGCTTCGCAGAAGATATGCCACTGCGTGTCGGTGACCACACCGACGAAGACCTGGCCGTCGGAGGTTTTGAAAATGTCGTAGATCGGCCAGGCCGGCAGGCGCTGGGTCATCGGCGGGGCCTCGCGGCCGGAGACGGCGTATTGCGCCATGTGCTGGGAGACCAGCAGCACGTTGTTCTCGAACAGGCCGGCCTGCACGTAGCGGCCTTTGCCGGTGGCGTGGCGTTCGTGGAGGGCGGAGAGAATGCCGATGACGCCGAACATGCCGCCCATGATGTCGTTGACGGAGGAGCCGACGCGGAGCGGGCGGCCGGGGTCGCCGGTCATGTAGGCGAGGCCGCCCATCATCTGCACCACCTCGTCGAGCGCCACGCGATGCTCGTAGGGGCCGGGGAGGAAGCCCTTGCAGGAGCAGTAGATGAGGCCGGGATTGCCGGCGGCGAGCGCGTCGTAGCCGAGGCCGAGCTTGTCCATCGCGCCCGGGCGGAAGTTCTCCACCACGATATCGGCGGTTGCGAGCAGGCGGTGGACCAGGGCCATGCCGTCCGGGGACTTAAGATCGACGGCGAGGGACTGCTTGTTGCGGTTGCCGAAGGCGAAGAAACCGGAGCCGCTGCCGCCGAGGCGGCGCGTGTTGTCGCCATCGGGCGTCGGCTCCACCTTGATCACCTCGGCGCCGAGATCGGCCAGCACCATGCCGCAGGTCGGCCCCATCACCATGTGGACGAATTCGACGACGCGCAGGCCCTTGAGCGGGGTTGTGGTGTCCATCGTCTAGGCCGCGCGGCCGATAGGTGCGACGCGAACGGAATGTGGCGCACCACGCCCGGTCTGGTGTTCGCGGATGAAGCCGTGCCTGGTCATGTCGGAACCTCTGGAGAGCCGGATGCAGGGTGGCGCGCGGCGGGAGCGCGGGCAAGCCCGATACCGCGACGCACAGCGGCTTGAGTAGATTCCGGCGCTGCAAACATCGCCGGCCACCTTCCATCTACCTGAAATACAGATTCACTCGCCGAACGCGAGCAACAATCCGTACAAAATGGAGGCTGGCATGCCAACGACGATCGACCTTGGTACCATCAACAACACACTCGTACTTGTTGATCTCGACTACGTCCTCACCGGGGGAGACGGCAACAACACGCTGACGATTGGCAATGGCAATAACAGCCTTGTGCTCGGCAACGGCAACAACACCATCAGCCTCGGCACTGGCAATGAGCAGATCAATGCCGGAGCGGGCAACAACACCATCACGACCACGGGCGCCGGCACTGTGACCGTCGGCCTCGGCGGCGGCAACAACACCATCACCGTCGGGAACGGGCCGGATGTGATCGTCGCCGGCAACGGCCTCAACACCGTCACCGCCGGCAATGGCAACGACACCGTCACGCTTGGAGACGGGTTTGACCGGGTGACCACGGGGAACGGCAACAGCAATATCGTCGTCGGCAACGGGATCGCCAATCAGATTACCGTGGGCACCGGCACCAACGTGATCGCGGTCGGACTTGGCAGCGGTGCCGTCATCCACACCGGATCTGGCGGCAATACAGTCACCGCCGCCGCGGTTGCAGTCAGCGCGGATATCATACAGGGCGGTCTGACCAGCTTGAACGGCACCGGCAACCGTCTGGTCTTATCGA
>CAIWAJ010000053.1:0-3420 GCA_903910565.1 uncultured Rhodospirillales bacterium | reverse complement strand
CGAGTATCGAGCCGGATGAACTAGTGCTTGCCCTGCAAGAGAAATTCGCCGGCATCGGCGAACCGGAACAAACCCTCATCGAAGTGCACCCGTCGGGCCATTCCGAAGAATACGTCACGCGCGATACAAGATACGGCATGCTCATGCACACCGCCATGAGCCCAGATAGCATGGCCAAGGACAAGGCGGCGGGCGTTTTCCAGCGGCGGCTGCAATTCCTGGCAAACAAGTTGATCGGCGACCTCGAGGCGGGGGAGAAGATTTTTGTCTATCGGATGGTGACACGGGATTTGACGCACGCGGAAATCGACCGGCTGCATGCCGCTGTGAGATCGTATGGCGACGGAAAGCTGCTCTATGTCAGATATGAGGACGCGGACCATCCAAACGGGACGGTTGAGCTTGTTAAACCGGGCCTTCTGATCGGGTACATTGACCGTTTCGCGTTCGACCGGTCCGGCAAACGGCTTGGGTCAGCGACAGCCTCTTGGCTGACGCTCTGCCGGCAAGCCTTCGCATTGTCGTAGCCGGCAGCATGAGCAGCTCATGACGATCACCCGGCGCCGAAGCCTGCTGCTGGGAGCGAGTGCATCGATTGCCCCTTTCGGCGGCGCCGGGGCGGCGGTACCACGCAGTACACGCCTTTCATTCAGGCCACAGAACGGTCCGTTCGTTGATGCCAACAGCCCAAACCTCACCTATGGCGGCTTGTACGAGCTGGAATCGCAACCGCTGTGGGTGCGGCTATTCTACACCAACGAAATGCCAACGCCTTGGCGGGTGCACGGTGCGGCGATCGCGGTGACCTCCGCGTTTCATGACGGATATACACCGGTCGATGCACGGGGTTCGCCGGCCCCCGATCTCTGGCAGCGCGTAACATTCGATGCATCCGGCCGGGATTCCGCACCCGCGGCCGGTGGAGGTAATGTCTTCGCCTTCGACATCGGCGCCCGTAAGACAGGACCTGTTCCGCAGCTCCTATTTTCGGACTGGGTGCGCGTTGACCGGCCGCCAGCCTCCAACCGCGATGGGAGGTGCTTGCTGCTGGTGCGTACCTACGCGGCGGGGCTCATGCGCACGGCTATCGGGCGCCATTTTGGCAGCGGGACAATCGATCCCGGGATCGGCCGCCTGCAAGCCGGGTTCTGGTCCCCGGGCGACGGCACGCAGGCGCCGTGGTCGTTTGAGCCGACGCGTATGGATCAATTTTACCCCACCTATGGCCTGCAATATATGACCGCCATACCCGGCGTCACGATTATCGGCATCGGCGACAGTATTCTCAGTTCGATGCACAGCGCAGGTGGCGTCAGCGGCCCCGGCTACCGCGCGAGCGTACTCGTCTCCACCCCTGCCCAGCCGGTCAGCTATGTCAATCAGGCGTTCATCGGCCGAAAGTCCGCTGACTTCCTGGCCCGTGGCATGGCGGATATCGAGGCTTTGAGGCCACAAATCGCCGTTATCCAGGCCTGGACCCAAGCGGATCCCTGGACGGACGCCGGTTCCGACGCGACCTGCGATGCGGCGCTCGCATTGACCGAATTTGCCGCGGCGCGAAACTGCCTGTCCGTGCTTGTCGGTCCCGCCCCGGTGTTCGCCGCGCATCCGGAGGCCGAACCCGCCAGGCAACACAGTCTTGTCCGCCTCCGCCAACTCGCGGAGGCGGGAAAGCCGGTTCTAGACGTCGATGCTATCTGGGGATCCGGGGCGGTACCGAATGCCTATCAAGCCCGATACGACCTTGACCACACTCACCCCAACGACGCCGGTTGCGGGGCCGCCGCGCGGGTTCTGGCGCTGGCCTTGCGCGGTCTGATTGGTCAGGCCTGATCGCGGTCACGCAGATCGCTCAGCCAACGTCCGACGGCAGCACTCGATAAATTGTTGGTCGAGGCCGTCCAATGCGCGATCGGCGGTATCTTTTTCCAACAAGGCAAGGATTTCTTCCACGGACGGCAGCGTTGGGTCACGCAGGAGCGTGTTGCGCAGCAGAGGCAACTGTTCGGACAGAATCCCGCGATACAGCGTCAGCAGCCCGAGTTGCTCGTGATTGTGCAAGTCCGGCACCACCCCGTAAGGATAACGGTTCTGAAGCCGGAATGCGGTCATTTCCGAATATATCCCGCAATACACATCCATCGCATCGCGTGTCCCGACCGCACACTGGTCGCCGAGTTCGATCTTGTCGTAAACGAAGCTCAAGGCGCGATCGGCGAAGATCTTGCGTTCATGCTGGCAGCGGTACCAAATTTCCTGCCAGTCGGTTTCCCGGTGTTCCAGAAGATCGATATCGGGCCGCACGCGCACGATCAGGTCGAAGTCGCGTCCATCTTCCAATGCGAAGCGATGCGCCCGATCGATTTTATAATGCATCTTCCACACATTCTTCCAGCCCGCGAAAATCTCGGCGTTATCGTTTTCCAGCCGGACGAAGGATGTGCCGTAAAGTTCCGATAACCGCCGCTCATCGACCTCCGACGAGAGCACGGCCGCGGCCAGGCGGGGATAGCGTTGTTGCAGAAGGGCCGGCGCGTCGGAGCCGCTGAGCAACATGCGCAAACGGCTCTCATGCGGGGTGAACAACCAAATCCGGTGCCAGTTCCGGCCGACGTCCCGCCAGACATCGACAAAACGCGTTGTGTCGTGCTGACTGAAACCAAATTTGTCCCAGCTTGCATGCGCCTGCTGATAGCCGCGCAATTGTCCCGAAACACAAACGGCGATGCGGAGCCGGCGCGGCACGACGGCGATCGGCGGTGCGGGAAGCGCCATGGTCGCGACGATGTCGGCGGCGGTATCGCTCCCCTGGGCATCTTCATCCGGCTTAGGGCACAAGGCCTTCGTGTACTACGCCACTTGGCACTGGAAGCGGATGCTCGAACGCCGCAGCCAGAAGGGCCGCGTGACGTGGGACAGGATGGCGAAGATCGCCGCGCGTTGATTGCCATCCGCCAAGATCCAGCATCCTTATCCTCAGCAACGCTTCATCGTCCAACACCCAGGAGGGAGCCGAGTACCTTAGCAGCGCTTGCTCGGATCTGTCCGGGGGGCGCCCGGTAACGGGCGTCCCTACCGGGATGGGGCCGGGAGCCCCGCGGAAGCCCGATATCGCGCGGTAACTCCATCAGGACCCCGCTCAAGGCACCTTTCCCTCACAAGGACGTGGCGACGCAGGGCGGCGCTCGATATCGCACCGCACCCTAGTTTGCCGCGCTGTGGATGGCGCGGCTGATGTTCACACAGACTTTTGCCCCCATTACAAATTACGGGGATGCTGCTCATGACTCCCCTCATATTTACACAATCCCGAACGCCTCCGCGAACTCCGGCACTTCGCCGAGCATGGCCACGAATTTTTCGATTAGCGGCAGCAACCGCGCCTCGGGCATGTTGGGGATCAGTTCGAAGAGCATGCTT
>CAIWAJ010000052.1:0-2297 GCA_903910565.1 uncultured Rhodospirillales bacterium | reverse complement strand
GCGCCAGCACCAGCGTCGGCTTCTGCACCGCCTCGATCACCTTGGCCATGGTGAAGGTCTTGCCCGAACCGGTGACGCCGAGCAGCACCTGGTCCCGCTCACCCCCCTCGACGCCCGCCACCAGCTCGCGGATCGCGGTGGGCTGATCGCCCGCCGGCTCGTACTCGCTGACCACCTCAAGCCGCCGCCCCGCCGGGCGCGCGGGCTGCTTCTGCGGCATGAACAGCATCGGCGGCAGGCCCAGCAGAACGTCAGACATGGCGATTTCCTGGTGGTCGAAGCGGGAGGCAAGTCTAGCCCAGGGCGAGGGGCATCCGATATCCCCCATCGCCCCGGTTGAAATGGTAAGGATTTTGCCTTACCGTCATGTCGGAGGTTCACCATGCCGGTCATTGAAGAGCGTTGCACGATTTCCGTGAAGGGCCAGACGACGATCCCAAGGTCCGTCCGCCGAGCGCTCGGGGTCGGCCAGGGGGATCGGATCGCCTTTCGCATCCAGGGAAACGTCGTCACCGTCGAGGCGGTGGAAGACGGCCATGACCCCGCGCTTGGGGCCTTTCTCGACCTGATCGCCCGCGATATGGCAACCAACCCGGGAAGCCTTCGGCCACTGACCGAAGCGACCCACGCGCGGCTGCGCTCACTGACCCAGGGCGTGAATGCCGATCCCGATCAAGAGATCGAAGGCGAGGTGAGCCTCTGAGCGGCATTTGAAACGTCTGGCTGCGTAGTGTAGAGAACGAAATGAGATCACGCGCGGCACGTCCCGGCGCCAGGAACTGCCCCACTCCCTCGGGCACCCTGAACCCTCCGATGGAACGGAACCCCGTCGATGCGATCAACACGCAAAGATGTAGAGTCCCATGGCTCGCGGAGTCACTCGTTCCCTACCCCAACGGCGGCCAAACAATGATGTGCCGTTGGCGAAGCCGGCTGAATCGATGAGCGGCATCGGCAATCGTAGCGACGGGTGGTCGATCTATATCCACCCCTTGATGCAGGGCCAGTTGGACCGCCTTTCTGAATCCGTCGCCCGCGCGCAGCGCAGCAACCCCGAGGGTTGGCGGCACCATCCGGATGCCCGGCTTCTCGCGATGATTACCGAGTTGATGTTCGAACGCATCCCGCGCGATCCGCTGGCGCCCAGTTTCCGCCAGGGTAACACGCTCGGTCCGGAACGCCGCCACTGGTTCCGTGCCAAGTTCGGCGGAAGCCGTTTCCGCCTTTTCTACCGCTGCGATTCCGCGGCCAAAGTCATTGTCTATGCCTGGGTCAACGACCGCGACACGCTGCGCAAGCAGGGCGCCGGCAGCGACCCCTACGCGGTCTTCAACGCGATGTTGTCGCGCGGCAATCCGCCGGACGACCTCGCCGGCCTGCTGGCGGCCTCCTCACCCGCCGGGTGAGCCGCCCAGCGCGCGCCAGCCGATGTCGGACCGGCAGAACCCCTCCGGCCAGTCGATCCGGCGGATCGCCGCATAGGCGGCGTCGCGCGCGGCGGCGATATCGGCGCCGGTGGCGCAGACCGTCAGCACCCGGCCGCCGGAGGAGACGAGCTGCCCGTCCAGCACTTCGGTGCCGGCGTGGAAGATCGTCGCCCCCGGGCCGGCGGCCTCGGCCAACCCGTTGATGGGCGTGTGTTTCACCGGCGTGCCGGGATAGCCCTTTGCCGCCAGTACGACCCCGAGTGCCGGCTCCTGGCTCCAGCGCAGGTCGAAATGCCCGAGTTCCCCGTCGCAGGCCGCCTGGAGCGCCAGCAGCAGGTCGGACTTCAGCCTGAGCATCAGCACCTGGCATTCCGGATCGCCGAAACGCACGTTGAATTCGATCAGCTTCGGCCCGTCCTCCGTCAGCATCAGCCCGGCGAACAAAATGCCGCGGAACGGCGTCCCCCGCCGCGCCATCTCGGCCAAGGCGGGCCGCACGATGCGGCTCATCGCATCATGTTCCAACGCCGCGGTGAAGGCGGACGGCGGCGAATAGGCGCCCATGCCGCCGGTATTCGGCCCGGTATCCCCATCGCCGACCCGCTTATGATCCTGCGCCGCGCCCAGTACGATCGCGTGCCGCCCGTCGCACAGCGCGAACAGGCTGACCTCCTCGCCCACCAGGCATTCCTCGATCACCACGGTGGCGCCGGCCTCGCCGAGGCGGCCATCCTCCATGAAGTCGCGGATAGCCTCCTCCGCCTCCGCCACGGTCGCCGCTACCACCACGCCCTTGCCGGCCGCCAACCCGTCCGCCTTCACCACGATCGGCGCGCCGCGGCGGCGCACGAACTCCCGCGCGGCGGCGGC
>CAIWAJ010000051.1:0-1562 GCA_903910565.1 uncultured Rhodospirillales bacterium | reverse complement strand
GGGGGCGAGAAGGGTGAGGAGCCAGTTGGTGGCGTCGCCTTTCACGTCGGCGCCGATTTCGAGGTTCTCCCAGATCGACATGTCCTCCAGCACGCGGGGGGTCTGGAAGGTGCGGCCGACGCCGAGGCGGGCGACGCGGTAGGCGGGGGCGCGGGAGGTGTCGGTGCCGTTGATGGCGACGGTGCCGGCGTTGAGGGCGATGAAGCCGGAGATCACGTTGAGAAGCGTGGTTTTGCCCGAGCCGTTGAGGCCGACCAGGCCGTGCACGCTGCCGGGGATGACCGCGAGATCGACGCCATCGAGGGCGGCGAGGGAGCCGAAGGTCTTGCGGGCGCCACGGACGGAGATCGCCTCGCCTTGGGTCGGCGGGCGGGGGCGGGCGCCGGGCCAGGCGAGCACGCGATCGACGCTGACGCCGGTGACCTGGGTGCGCAGTCGGCGGCGGCGGCGCAAGGCCTCGATGGTGCCGACCACGCCATCGGGGAAGGCCAGCATGATGAGCAGCGCGACGAAACCGTAGCCGAGCAGGCGGTAATTCGCGAGGTCCGCCAGCAGGGCGTTGGGGACGAGGTAGAGGATCCAGACGCCGATCACCGGGCCGATGAGCTGGCCGTTGCCCCCGACGACGACGGAGAAGAAGAAGAAGATCGAGAGATCGACGCGGAAGGCATAGGGGCTGACGAAGCCGAGGACGGGGACGTAGAGCGCGCCGGCGAGGCCGGTGCCGGTGGCGGCGATGGTGAAGGCAATGAAGCGGAGCGCGCCGGGGTTGATGCCGAGCGCCATCGCCGCCTCGGGGCTGACGGCGGCGACGCGGATCTGGCGGCCCAGGCGGGTGGCGCGGAGCGTGGCGTGGAACAGCAGGGCGGCGATGGCGAGGGCCATCACCATAAGCGCGATCGGGGTGAGGCCGAGGCCGATCGGGGTGGTCAAGGCGGGGACGGCGCGGGTGATGCCGTTGATGCCGTTGGTGAGGTCGTTGAAGGCGACCAGCATCTCGGGGAACACCACGGCGGCGCTCAAGGTGACGAAGCCGAGGTAGTAGCCCTGCACGCGCAAAGCCGGCAGGGCGAAGAGCAGGCCGAGGACGACCGCGATGGCGACGCCGGCGAGGAAGCCCGCGGCGTAGCTGTGGCCCCAGAGGCCGGCGACGATACCGACCGTGAACGCGGAGAGGCCGAAGACGGCGCCTTGGCCGAAGGAAACCTGCCCGGCATCGGCCAGCAGCATGTTCTGCAGCACCGCGACGGCAACGAAGAGGTTTACGATGAGGAAGTTGTGGGTCCAGTAGGCGCTGCCAAGCAGGGCAGGCAGGAGGATGCTGCCGGCGACGGCGACGATGCCAAGCAGGAGGTGCAGGCGGGTCGCCGCGTCGAAGCGCACGCGGTTCACACCCGGCGCGCCGCCTGGCGGCCGAACAGGCCCTGGGGGCGGACCATGAGGACGACCACCAGGAGGGCGAGCGAGACGAGGTTCTGGAACTCGCCGCCATATTCATAGGCCGCGTAAAGCGACAACATGCCGACCAGCACCCCGCCGACCAGGGCGCCCAGATTGGCGCC